>JBMDYE010000622.1:0-2233 GCA_048595135.1 Planktothrix sp.
TCTTGTAGTTCACCTAATGTCGTTTTCTGGAATTCCTGAATCGTAGAAATCGCACTCGATAAACTTTCGGTAATTCCTCCTAAAGATTCTCTTAACTCTCGCACGGCTGATGATGCTTCTTTCGTTAACGCTGCACTTTCATCTAACCGCTTGACAACAGGTTCAATTAACTGGGTTTCCATTTGATGAATCAAGGTTTCTACCGTTTGACCTTGATTTTCTTGTGTTGTTCGTAGTTGTTGTAACTCCTGATATAACTCCTGATATAAAGGTTTTATATCTTGCTGAACAACGAATCTAAAACACTTACCCGTTGCTTTGCCAATTTCATCTGCACTCAGGTTACTAATCCCTTTTAAACTATCAGCAACATCCTTTAATGATTCTACCAATTCTTTTTGATTAGATTGTTGATTCCCTAAACGAGAAAGAACTCGAACTGGGGTTTCTGAAATCGCAATCTCTCTAAGTTGATTTCTCAAGCGTTCTCGCCGTTTTTCCCGTAGCCATTTCCCTAACGCCAGAAATAACATAAAAAAGCTAGAACTTCCTAAACCAAATAGGGAAGTAACGAAAGCTAACTTCATTCCTTCCATCAGTTCCGTACTGGCTTTAAGCAGGTTATCTGCTTGTGAAATATTCTCAAGATTAATGTTTTTTAGTCCTAAATAAATCCCCAGAAAGGTTCCTAAAACACCTAATGCAGTTAATAAGGTTGGTGCAAAATAAACAGGGCCACGGGGTATAGGTTGAGATATAATAGAAGGAGCTGATAAGATGAGAAATTTTTGTGGATCATTTTCATCTTTGATGAGTTGTCCATTTTGGATTAAAAAGTGTCTTTGTAGCCATTCTTTAATTTTTGTATCAGAGGGTAAGTTAAGATTAATTTCTGATTTATTTCGTTTGAGGTATTTAATCCCTTCTTGAGTTCCCTTACAATCTATAGAAGAATATTTAAAAATAGAACGAATTTCTAATATAAAAGCTAATAATGCACCTCCAGAAATAATCCGAATAAACCAATAAGTAACTGGATCACTTGAATTAAAGCTGCTAGAAAAGAATTCAATTAAAGCTTGCATCCGTATTTCTCCTAATATTCAATTAACTTAATTTTGGGTAAATCTTTTAATCTCAGAATCCGATAAAAATTCCTGAGCAACTCGAACAGGAAGGTGAGCCGCATCGGTCGCCCCATTAATAGGTTTTCGCAGCATTAACCCATAAAGCGGTTCTCCTGTTTCAGTATCGTGATCAACTTCTAAAGAAGGTTCTCGTGCTTGTTCATCGATTTTGAGATAGACTTTTTCCGGTGCATAATGACGTAAAAGTCGAACTTGCGATCGCGTTTTTAAATTCCGCAAAGAAACGGTTAAACCCGCCGAATTACCAACCATCAACCGTGCTTCTTTCCAAGCATGATTAATCGCTACAATTTCTGTCACAAGCTGATCTAAGCTTGGGTTTAACAAAGGATGATCTGAGGAAGAATACATTCTACATTAATTAATTGTGCTAGAAAATTCAGAGCCAAAAATCTGACCCATTAATGGCTGTTATTTTTGATGTTATTAAAGCGATGAAAGGGACGATTAAGGAAAAACCTTAATCCCGTTTAATAGTTGCAGCTTAGGGGGTAGGGAAAAAATAACTGATGAGAAAAACTATCAGTGATGTTTGGATGAAATTGGTAGTAGCGGAGAAATAACAATTCAGAATAGATGATGAATTTAAGACATAGACCAGTCGTGTGACTACGGAATTACTGGGTCGCCACAATCAGGACATCGCATTTATCATCAGTTCGCTTATGTATTAAAGGTTATAATTTGTCTATGATTTTGTAAATCAGTGGAATTACGGAACTTTAATATTTTTTTAATGTTTCGGCTCAATCTACCTTCTCGTTAGTCGAGCTATGTCGTTAACATCGGCTCTCTAAAAGCCAGGGGTAAAGCTTCTACCAATCGGAATCGGATTCGTTTCCCTCCCACATCTCCCGTTCCGAATCTCGTTCTATTTCCCCATCTAAGGCGTTTTGTTCTCGATAATCATTGTAACTATCCTGAACCTCTCGGTCGTAATCATAGTCGTGGTCGTCGTTGTCGTAACCATCCTCACCAGGGCCAAAACTAACGTAACGCATGGTCAGAATTCCCCATAATCAGTTCTAATGACCTATTGCAACCTGCGAACAAAATTACGCAAATTTTCAAAAAATTTTTTAGAG
>JBMDYE010000623.1:0-1651 GCA_048595135.1 Planktothrix sp.
AAATTATTATTTAGCAGTTCAAGTGAATCTGGCTCAAGGATATTTGCAGGTGTGGGGATATACGACCCATGAACAGTTAAAAACTCAGGGAATTTATGATGAGTTTGAGCGGGTTTATGTGATACCAAAAGCAGATATTATTAATGATTTGAGTGTCCTAATGGCAGCGCAAGACTTGTGTGCAGAGGAAACAGCTTTTGTACCAATATTACCCCCCTTAACCGCCAATCAAGTCCAACCATTGTTAGAACAATTAAGTTTAGGAATAATAGAAAATCCTCGGTTAGCAGTTCCCTTTACTCAGTGGGGTGCTTTGATTGAAAATGACGAACATCGTCAACAACTTTATCGACGACGCTGCTATCCGATTCTAACACAAATTCAACAAAATATATCCAATCTATCCCAATGGTTAGAAGCGTTAATTATTCCCGAATGGCAGACATTTCGGGGAATATTCCAAGAATCTGGGATAAGTTATCGGCTTGATTTTCGTAATATCAAAACAGAAGTTAATCCTGAACAAGTGAGACATTGGATTGAGATTCTTCAAGGAAATTCTGGGGAAGGAATGTGGAAAATTGCGGCTCAAAATTTACGGGATGTGACCCCTGGAAATCAACAGGTGATTGCGGCGTTAGTGGAGGTGTTGGGGAAAACAACGGATGATGAAACGCGCTGGACAGTGGCAGAAACGCTATGGATGCTTGACCCCGAAAATCCGGCGGGAGGTGTGCGAAAAATTAAGGATTTGGGAATGGAAATAAACGGGGAATCTATGGCATTAATGGTAGCAGTTTTACCGAAGCAAGACAATCGATTAGCGGTATTTTTACGGTTATATCCGATGGGGAATCAACGGTTTTTACCGCCTCGAATTCAATTACGGGTCTTGGAGGAAACGGGGGAAGTTTTTTTAAGTGCGGAAGCAAGGGAACAGGATAATTTTATTCAGCTTAAGTTAGGAGGAAGTCGCGGTGAACGGTTTAATGTGGAGGTAAAGTTAGGGGAAAATGGAATTACGGAAGGGTTTATAATTTAGGCTAGATCCCCCCTAAATCTCCCTTATTAGAACTGTCAAATCCAGTTCCCTCCTTTTTGAAGGGGGTTAGGGGGATCTAAACCAACAATGTAGAGCAACAATCTTTCAATTTTGGCTCTCCTCAATAAATGGGGTAAAATGTAGCATAAGCTACGTTTTACCCTCCGAACCAATATGGACTTTCAATTAGAACGCTTGCTCAACCTGCCGAATATTACGGTGTTTAGTTGCCAAGAACAAGAAGGTTTTGTTGTTCTTAAGTTAGAATTATTAAACGAGGGAATTACTTGTCCACATTGTCAAAGTTATACCGATCATGTTCATCAAACTCGCTCGATGTTAATTCGAGATCTATCTATTTGTGGTCAGGGAGTTTATCTGCATCTTCCCCGTCGTCAATTCTATTGTACAGGATGTAAAAAATATCCAACAGAACCCTTAGAATTTGTAGAAAAAAGAAGGAATTATACGATTCGTTATGAAGAATATATCTATGAAAGAGTTAAAGAATTAACTGTAGAGCAAGTCAGCCATAATGAACAATTAAGCCCTCACCAAGTGGGAAGTATCTTTCAAAGAATTGCTAGAAGAAAAAAAAAGCTGGGGAGA
>JBMDYE010000624.1:0-2291 GCA_048595135.1 Planktothrix sp.
ATTTGCTCATCAATTTTATCGGATTCTCAAGCCTCAAGGTTCACTCGTGATTGATATTGGAGGAACTTGGATAAAAGGTTTTCCTGTGCGCTCAATGTATCATTTTGAGTTAGTAATAGAGCTTTGCAAACCTAAATCAAAAGGGGGTTTAGGTTTTTTTCTTGCACAAGAGCTTTTTTGGTATAATCCAGCCAAACTTCCGACACCTGCCGAATGGGTTACAGTACGGAGAGAGCGGGTTAAAGATGCTGTAAATACAGTTTGGTGGTTATCAAAAGATCCCCACCCTAAAGCCAATAATAGAAGAGTGTTACGCCCTTATAGTGAGGCGATGAAAAACTTATTGAAAAATGGATATAATGCAAAGCTACGACCCTCTGGACATGATATTTCTACTAAGTTTCAGAATGATCACGGTGGTGCTATCCCTCCTAATATTATCGTTGATCCATTGGATGGCTTAGGCACATTGATTGGGAAACCCATATTAGGAGAATTTAATTGGATTTTAGAGAATGATTTAGCACAGCCTGTTAATGTTATTTCAGCTTCTAATACGGCATCTAATGATTACTATCAGAGGCGATGTAAAGAAGCAGGAATTAAACCTCATCCAGCACGATTTCCTCAAGCCTTACCTGAATTTGCGATCGCACTTTGTACTGAACCCAATGATTTAGTTCTCGATCCGTTTGCTGGTTCAAACATGACAGGGCGAGTCGCTGAAACACTTGCTCGGCGTTGGTTAGCCTTTGAATTAGAAGAAAACTATATTAAAGCATCACAGTTTCGATTTGAAGAAGATGCACCATTAGTAGTTACTCCATTAAAAGACAGAAAAGCTCTGAAAGCAAAAGCTCTAGAATTAGCACCTGATTACATAAAAATTTCATCAGAACCAAAGAATGAGGAAATGCCCATACAATTAGAGTTATTTTCAATTACGAATAACGATATGCCAGAACAAAAACTTAAATTTACCTATGGGCATCAGTTTGAACCTAAAACGATGAATTTACCGGAACTGATGCAACTCTGTGTAGATTGCCAACCTGATCGACGTATCCTACAGGATGAAATTACTAAACGTTATTATTCTAGCCACTCAACGCAAAATGATTTACAGAAAGGGGAAAATCGTAGCAAACTGGCTATGAATACATTTCTTTCCCTTCGGGCTTACAAATTGGTTGAATCAATTAATGATGATGATTGGCAATACAAAGTTACAGATATTGCCAATGAACTATTAGAAAATCAGACCGCTCCTGATGAAGCAGCTACAATTTTTGCCCGTCACATCCTGACTAACTTAACTGGAATGTCTTTGCTGAAAGCCGTGGAAGCAATTAACAGTAGAGGCGATAAACCTAAATTAGATCTAATTGGTTATGAACTGCAAGAAATGGGGTATTCTCTATCTCCAAACGCCATCTATGTTAGCACTATGCGACAATGGTTAGAAAAGGCAGGAGTTTTTGAGAAAACTTACGAAATTAATTGGGATCGAGTCTATGACATTTTAGAACTGGATAAAGATTATATCGATGAGATTTACACTCTTACCTCAGAGCAAAAGTATTTTTTACTGGCAATGCTCCAGATGAGCATTATAAAACTAACTAAATGGAATGACATTGCTAACTATGCGGTAAGTGTTTATAAAGTACGGCTTCCCTCTAAATCATTTGTTAAAGATATTATTCAGCCCTTAGTAGAAGTAGGTTTAATTGAAACGGAAAAAACGACAGGCGGACGTGGTGCCAAACCAAACCTTGTTAAATTAACTGAAAAAGCACAGCGAGAATTACTGTCTCAACTGTTAGAATCTATTGCAGAACTGACAGAAATCTCGCAAACTGAGCTAAATAGAAGTTTTGAAGATGTTGTTAATGATTTAGACCATTCCGATAAACATATTAAAGGTAAAGCCCTAGAATTGTTGGCAATTTGGATGATTCGTTTGACGAGTCTTCGATTTACAAAATGGCGGAAACGGGACTATGAAACTGGACAAGGGGAAGTAGATGTTTTAGCAGCATCTGATCGCTTTGTATATCACCGTTGGCAAATTCAGTGCAAAAACACTAAACGAGTCGATGTTGAGGTGTTAGCTAAAGAAGTCGGTATGACTTTTGTAACTGGTGCTGATGTGGTGATGATTGTAACTACTGGTGAGTTTACTAGAGATGCTTTCCAGTACGCTTATCGGATGATGGAAGTATCCCGTTACTATATGGTGTTAATTCAAAAAGAGGATATTGAAGCAATTAAAGAAGATCGAACTAACA
>JBMDYE010000625.1:0-13327 GCA_048595135.1 Planktothrix sp.
TTGCTAAAATTTATGATCAATATGGATTATTTGGCAATGCCGTTGTTCCTAGTTGTATTGAATGGATGTGTAAACGGATTGGTCAAAAAAATATACAAGTAACGCCTCAGAAATGGCAGCAACTCAGCTTATTATTTTAATGTCAATTAATTAAGGTTTAGAAGATTTAATAAGATCAGGTTAAGCTCAGATGTGAGAAAGGTTAGACTAAAAATAAGAACTTAACTTCAAAGACAAAGCTAACTGAACAATGAACATAACTGCTAAAAATATTAACCTATATTGTACCCAATGTCAACAAGAAACACTTTATCAAAAAACGACGGTTGCTTGTCCTGATTGCGGTGCAACAATTTTAACTTCTCAATATAACCTCCAAGCGTTAAAACAGTCCGATTGGCTTAAACAATTATCCCATCGATATCCTAGTTTGTGGCGATATCACGAACTCTTACCTATTTTTGATTTAAACAATATTGTCACAATGGGGGAAGGTTGGACTCCCTTAATTCATGCTAAACGATTTGGTGAACTCATCAATTTAGATCATCTCTATATTAAAGATGAACGACAAAATCCCACAGGTTCTTTTAAAGATCGACAAGCGACGGTGGCAATTTCTGTGATGAAAGAACAGGGAATTAAAGAAATTGTCTTAGCATCAACGGGGAATGTTGCCATTTCTTATTCCGCCTTTGCAGCCAAAGCGGGAATTAAACTTTATGCGTTCTTAAGTGGTTTAACTCCCGATGAAAAAATTCGTGAAATTCAAGTTTATGGAACCGAAACGGTTAAAGTTCCGGGTAATTATGATTACACGAAAGAAGTTGCAGCTAATTTTGCTCAAACTCAAGGCATTTTTCTTGATCATGGCTTAAAAAACTTTGCCAGTGTCGAAAGTATGAAGACAATGGCTTTCGAGTTAGGAGAACAACTTCAGGGTAAAGCACCCGACTGGTTTGTTCAAGGCGTGAGTGGGGGAATGGGGCCTATTGGTGTGATCAAAGGATTTGAGGAGATGGTGGAATTGGGAATGGTGGATAAAGTGCCTGCGGTAGCGGGAATTCAGTCTTCTGGCTGTGCGCCGATGGCCTTAGCCTTTGCACAAGGTTCGCGCATCGCCACCCCCATTGAACAGCCTCAAACTGCGATTGCGACCCTCGCCACAGGAAACCCTGGCTTTGCTTATAGTTGGTTGTACGATTTAATGCAAAAATATGGTGGGACAATGGAACAAGTCACAGATGAAGAAGCTTATTTAATGACAAAACTGTTAGCAACAACGGAAGGAATTTCTGTTGAACCTGCGACGGCTGTCACCTTTGCAGGATTAATGAAATTAGCAAAAAACGGCATTATTAAACGCCATGAAATCGTTGTTATTAACTGTTCAGGTCATACCTATCCAGTCGAAGAACAGATATTAGGAATTAAGAATTAAGAATCGCGTAGCGTCCTGAGCGGAGCGTAGGCGGAGCCTGTGCGTAGCACGTAAGGATCTGAATTAAGAATTAAGAGGCTCAAGCAGCGTTTACTCCGCGGAACGTTGGCGTAGCCTGTGCGTAGCACTTAAGGATCTGAATTAAGGATGGGCAATGGGCACTCTTGGAATAGGGTTGGGGGGAAGAAGCACGCTCTTACTGATTACTGATTACTGATTACTGATTACTGATTACTGATTCTAACTCAGTAATTAACGCCGTAGCAGCCATGCTGGTGTGAACGGTGCAGAGGGTACGGAAGGGGTCAAGAATGGGGTCGATCGCAATGAATAAAACTAAAGCAGCTTCTAACGGCAATCCTAACGGTTTTAAGACCACATTTAAGGTTGTTAAAGTTACAATTCCGGTCGCCCCAGAACTTGCCATTCCTGAAAAAATTGAACCAATAATCACGATCGCAAATCCTGAAATGCTAATTTCGGTGTTATACAGTTGTGCGACAAATAAACTTGCTAACGTAAAATAAACAACCTGCCCAAAACGACCAATTGTAACCCCTAATGGAACTACTAAATTAGTCGTTTGTTTAGAGAATTTTAACCCATCACTCATAGCAGAAATCATAGAAGGTAAACAAGCTAAAGCACTGGTGGTTGCTAACGCTAAAATACTCGGTTCTCGACTCGCTGAAAACACTATTTTTAATGAAGATTTAGACCGTATCCAGATAATTAAGGTACTGATCGCATAAATCATGGCATAGGTTCCAATTGCCACTCCAATAAAATTTACCATTGTCAAAACAACATTGACTCCGGTTTTAACAATTTGTGTTGAAAGTAAACTATATAATCCCAACGGTAACAATAAAGTTAAACCAATAATTAACTTGTTAAATGCTTTGTAAAGGGTTTCTAAACTATCTAACATCATCTGAGCGCTTGGACTATTTTTTTGCAGATCACCCAAAACAAATCCAAAAATAATTGAGAAGAATAGAACTTGGAGAGTGTCTCCTTTACTCAGAGCTTCAAAGATATTTTCAGGAATCATACTTATTAAAAACGTGATTAAACCTGGGTTATTTTTAACTTCTGGTAAAGCGGTACCTAACGGAATTTCTAAATCGATTCCTGATTCATTCACTAAAATTCCTAAGTTTTGTAAAGTTGTTAGACTTAAGCCTCTACCGGGCTTAAATACTTCAGTGATCAACACAGCCGTTAGAGTCAGAAAAAGCAGTAAAATGGGAAAAAAAGTAAAAATCCGTTTAAGATATTTAATCGCATTATGGTTTCCCATTAAACGTCCAATACTCATCGTGATGGCTGAAATTAAAATGGGTAAAACACTCATTTTCAGCAAGCTTAAGTAAATTTGTCCAATGGGAGAAAGGATCAACGCTAATTTAGGGGCAAATACTCCGGTTAAAATGGCTAAAATTGCACTCAGTAAAAGTAATGCAGGATGTTTTAAAAGCGAAACTATTTGGAAACGTTTTTTATTCTTTGGGTTCATTTTCTAGACAATTTAGGAAAACTTGAGCTGCTGTCATTTTCTTAGCGGGAAGAACGAGGTTTAAAGAAATCAGGATATTTATCAATTAACTGATCAACCGAATAGTTAAAACTGTTAATTTCTAAATAAGTATTGACAAAATTTTGTAAGTTGTTATGATCTCGATGAATGACAACAGATAATAAATCTTTTGTATCGGTTAACGCAACCGTTTGAATATCCAACGCGACATCAGGCTTTTGTAAGAGAACTTTCTTCACTTCTAATTCATCCCGGTAGGCTGCTAAAATTTTTCCAGATTTGACCGCAGCGACCACATCATCCCAAGTGGGAAATTCTACAATTTCAGCGTTTGGAAATTTTCTTTTTGCAAAAACTAAAGCATATTGTGTCCCTTTAATGACACCTAATTTACCATCTAAATTTTGAATAACAGCTTCAGGACGCTGATTTTGAGCTTTTTTTGCTAATTCTAAACGGTTAACCAGTAGTCCTTGGCGCATCGTCACATAAGGCAAAGAAAATAAGATTTTTTTAGCTCGATTTGTACTAATACTTAATTTAGAAATAGCCAGATCGGCTTGATGGTTCTGTACCCGTTCTACGACTTCATTAAAGGTTTGAGCAGAGCGATCAAATTGGACATCAACCCCTAATTCTTCAGCTAAAGATTGACCCAATTCAATATCTAATCCGACTAATTTACCCTCAGAATTGATTTGAAAGAAAGGTGGGTTATCAATTCCTAAAACAGCAATAACTAACTTTTTACCATCAAGAATGTTTTGAATATCATTAGGAAATTCAGCATCGGCTAAAGACGGTGAAGGAGAAATATTTAACCTGAGTGCGTCCCAGGTTTCTTGACCCACTAAACCATCAGAAAATAAACCTTGGCTGACTTGGAAGTTATAAACGGCTGTTTCCGTTTGAATATCATACAATCCATCAATTGCTCCTGTAAAATATCCTTGCTTCTTGAGTTCGGTTTGGAGCGTTTTAACCGAGTTTCCTTGATCTCCGAGTCCTAAAGACGGTAAGCTAGAAGTAGATGCCAAATTCGTTGTTGAGGTCGTGTTAGATTGAGTTAGAGGTGGCGTGGCTGGAGACCAACTCGGAATTAAGAGAAATAAAAGTAAGATAGGAACTAGAAGTAAACCTTTCAGAAAATATGTTAATTTTCCGTTAATAATTAATTTCAACTGAAACTTCAATGCAATCACCTTCCGCTTGAATATACAAAGTTTTGTAAAAGTCTGGTGGAGTTACTCTGAACTGCAAGAGTAACTGATTGTTAATACTTTTCTATATTAGATCAGCTAATCTAAAATTGGAGAGAATCTTTATGATTACAGATTAAAATCAATGAACAACTAAAAAGGTAAAGTTTTATGAATTGTACCGGATGAGTAAAAGCTTACTATAGAATCCTCAATTATGCCATAATTATCAATATCAGGGTGATTCAAGTTCAAGAAAAATAAGAAGTTAGGAAACATAGCATAAGGTCTGGACTGATTTAATTTTTTTCTGTCTAATAGACTACAGGCTTACCATGAAATTTTTGTTACCAAACCACAAAAGACTAACCAGTATCAGATTAAAAACAATGTTGACGGGATTTATTTTCTTAACCGTCAGTTCGACAGCATTGATTGTTTATGTCCCTTGGCTATTAACCTCCCAAAGAAACATTAACGAAATCGTCAGTCAAGTGGATGAAGAAATTGCTCGATCTATTTCCTATGACTTTGGGAACTCTTTTAAAAATGTTGTAGTCACTCAAGATTTGATTAAAAATGTTATTAATCAAGAGTTAGTTAATCTTTACGACCCGATCCAACGCGATCGCTTTTTCCTCAGTATTTTACAATCGAATCCTAATTTTAGTTTTGTTCAGTTTGCTTATCCCAATGGAGACTATGTTGGCGCTCAACGGATCATTAATTCCATCACGGGACAACAAAGTTTAAAGTTGCATTTTCGGGAATGGCTTCCCCATCAAGAATTAGCGATTAAAACCACCGATCACTATGAAATTAAAAATGGCAAATTAATCTTTATAGAGACGACTAAAATCGAAGAACCTCAATGGTATGCACTAAACCGACCTTGGTATCAGGATGCTTTAAAAACACCGAATCAACCAGCCTGGACAGTTTATGTTTATCGGTCAACCAATACACCAGGACTTGATTCTAATATTACTTTATACAAAGAAGAGCAACTGATTGGAATTATTGGGGTTGGATTTGAGTTAAAACAAATTTCAAAAAATTTGAAACAAGAACAAGCTAGTCGAGAAAAAATTTCTATTTTTGTGATTAATTCTAAGGGAGATTTAATTGCTAGTAATGATCCGAAAGAAGATAACCCAATTCAAGTCAAAGGTCAAGATACACCGCAGCTTAAACAGTTAAGACAGTCTGAAAATCGATATTTTAAATTAGCTTCAGAAACTTTTGAAAAACAATTATTAGATTTAAAGAGCCTTAAAACAACTCATAAATATACAGTTATTAATCCAGAAGACAAGCAAAAATATTATATCTCTTTGACTCCGATTAACAAATTAGATTGGATGGTGGGAACGGTGATCCCAGAATCTAAATATCAGCAAAGAATCAATCAAAACAATCAAGTTTTATTTGTTTTTATTTCAGTGTTTATTATGGGGACACTGTATATCGCAATGATCACCAGTCAAACAATTTTTATTAAACCGATTAACCGAATTAAAGAAGTCGCTTATCAGGTTGAACAGGGAAATCTAAATGTCTCTAAATTACCGCACCAAACCTGTCAAGAATTGGAAATTTTATCTCAAGGAATTTATAATATGGTAACAGGACTGAGAGAACGAGAACGGGAACGGGATATTTTTGGGCGGGTCGTCTCTCCAGAAGTTCGAGAAAAACTTTTACAAGGTCAATTAAGTTTAGGAGGAGAGTTATGTTGGGTATCGGTTTTATTTTCTGATATTCGCGGTTTTTCCACCCTTGCTGAACAAATGAGTCCCCAGGAGGTAGTCGCTTTTTTGAATGAATATCTGACGGAAATGGCAATCGCAATTCGACCTTGGGGAGGTTATATTAATAACTTTATTGGGGATGCAATTGTTGCTATTTTTGGCGCTCCTTTATCTCAAGCTAATACCGAATGGTGTGCTGTGGGTGCGGCTTTAAGTATGCGCGATCGCCTAGAAAAATTAAATCAAAGACGGATAGAACGAGGCGAAACACCAATTAATTCAGGAATTGGAATTAGTACAGGAGAAGTGGTAGCTGGACAAATTGGTTCCATAGAACGGTTGCTTTATACCGTGATTGGAGATGCTGTTAATGTCGCATCCCGTTTAGAAACCTTAACGAAAGAATACCCATCCTATAGTATTTTAATCAATGAACAAACCGCCCTTGCCCTTCAAGATGATCCTGAAATTTTACTGAAAAATTTAGGACAAATTAAAGTCAAAGGCCGTCAGCAATCCGTTGAAGTTTATGCTGTTTTAAATGAACAACCCTTAGAGAATTTTTGCCAAGTTAGTTTGATAGGAGAAGGCAGGAGATATGAGACAGGAGGCAGGCGGGAAAAGATTTAAAAATCAAGATAAAAAATATCATAGCGTTTCTAGAGTAACGACCGTGTAAAAAACACTTCCAGCCTTACATTTTGAATCGCTATGAATAAGTCGGAACCCTAATTTTAGAGGTTAAGATCTTCTCTCTTCTCGCTTAATTCTAGAGATTATTTATTTTTCTCAAGATGCTTTTGAACAGCTTTTGCCATCTCGATTAAATTGGGTTCGAGTTTTTTGCCTAACAGTTCTTCAATCACATCAGCAAGCTGATTTCTGAGAAGATTGGGAACGCCATTGAGTTGATTCGGATCAAGTTCAATTTCCCCTCTGGTTTGGATTAAGGTTTGATTGTTATCCTCTAAAAAGCTATTTTTACCGGAACAGTGAAACGCTTCTGTAAACGCTTGGGTTTTAATTTTCCATTCAACAGTAAAATCTTTACTATTCCAAGTATTGTATTCTGTCCAACGTAACTTATCCTGCTTTAAGATATTTTCAACCATTGCCGGAATATCTTCCTGAGCTTGCCAATCATAAACGGTATGAACCCGATCTCCCTCAACTTGGCGAGACACTAATTTAACCTCGTTTTTGCTGGGCAGTTTAGTAACAATATCCATCAATTTGTCTCGATAGGTATTAAAGACAAGGGGACGGGGGAAAGGAATTTTGATGTCAGTGGAAATCTTCATGGTCGATGCGTTAATCCTGTGAACACTATATGATTAACTACCCTGAGACCATTCATTTTTCAGGATAGATAAGCAATATAACAGCTAGGGTAGAGGCTGGGGTCAAATGCTCAGGATGTTCTAAGATTTCATTCATCAAACAAAACTATCCTGAATTAACAGCAACGGACTTGTAACAGATCGGCGCAACAACTCAAGTTGATTTCAGGAAGAGTATGATATATGTCAACGATGATACCGATCAAGTGAAGTGCCAAAGTATTCAGCTTTCTGGGCCTTTACAAGGGAAAAAAATAGAAATTTCACTGGATGTTAAAACGCTGAATGACCGAGATCGGAAAAAATATAAAAACGAGAAAAATTCAGATTGGGGAACATTAGGATTTTTGGTTTTAATGCTATTTGTCTTAATGGGAATGGTTGGAAATCCTGGTGTAATAGGGGGATCGTCTTCCCCGAATGAATCGCCGTCCCAATCGGTTCCTGTGACTCGCTTTCGTTATCTTTAGATGGTGGGGGCTAACCAACCTCGAAGAAAGTAATAAAAGGTCAAGAAATATTCATCTAAAACGCGAGTGGTGAGTAACAAGGCTTCTGCACTGGGGGCGAAATCGGCACCTGTGATATGACGCATAAATTTTTGATAGGGAATAAAGGTATAAAAATTAGTTGGGGCTGGAATCACTTTAAACCCAACTTGAGTAAAGGTTAAACTAGCCCGACGCATTTCTAAGGCAGAGGTGACTAAAACAATGGTTCGTCCTAACCGTTGCTTTTGCATAATTTTATAAATTTCAACGGCATTATCATAGATCGTTCCCCCGTGCTTTTCGATGAGAATTCGTTCAGCCGGAATTCCCATATAGACTAACAGTTTTTTAACGTCTTCTCCTTCAATTAATGGGTTTAACAGGTCATATCGGGGGCCGGCACTAACAATAATAAAGGGTGATATTTGTTCTCGAAACAGTTGAGCAGCGTAGGGAATGCGATCGCCTGTATCGGTTAATTGAATTTGTTTTCGATAGGGTAATTTAGGTTCCGTTGTTCCTTGTCCTAATAAAACAATGGCTCCGGCTCTTTCCCCACAACATAAATCGGTTTGTACAGTTTTAATGGCAGCTTGTTCAACTTGTTGGGCTAACCATTGGGCGAAAACGGGAGTGCTGGAAACAATTAAAATTAATAACGCAATTAAGATTAAATTCGCTCCTGGGTTCATAATCCCACCGTTTCTAATAAAAACGGTAGCAATTAATAATAATAAAATTGATAATCCCAAAGGTTTAAAGAAAATCGAAAAAAAACCTAATACAACAATTCCGACTGCACTATCCGGTGAAATTAATGCAGATATAATTAATAGAAAAACGAGAATAAAAAGCACTCGACTAATTAAGCTATTTTCCTTACCTCCCAAAATTTGCCAAATTTTATAGGCAATGGCACCAATCAGTAGCA
Source organism: Planktothrix sp. (assembly GCA_048595135.1). Taxonomy (GTDB): domain Bacteria; phylum Cyanobacteriota; class Cyanobacteriia; order Cyanobacteriales; family Microcoleaceae; genus JBMDYE01. The sequence goes on from JBMDYE010000625.1 coordinate 8,694, forward strand.
ACAGTACAATTCGGAGGAGAATTACAGTTAACATGAAGTTAAGAGGGGAAGGGGAGACAAGGAAACAAGGGGAAGGGGAGACAAGGGGACAAGGGGAAGGGGGGACAAGGGGAAAATGATTTACTGATGACTGATGACTGATGACTGATGACTGATTACTGATTCTTAATTCGTTTCAAGTGATGCCGAATTGCTTCGACAACAGTTGAAACAACTTTAACACGGGCATAATGTTTATCATTGGCTGCCACTAATGTCCAGGGGGCGTGGGGGGTGTTGGTTCGTTGAATCATTTGATTGGTGGCGACTTCATACAAAGGCCATTTTTCACGGTTGCGCCAATCCTCTTCGGTGAGTTTATGGTGTTTATAGGGGTTGTCTTGCCGTTCTTGGAAACGTTTTAACTGTTCTTCCTGGCTAATATGTAGCCAAAACTTAACCAAGACATAACCCGCACTGGTGAGTTGTTCCTCAAATTCATTAATTTCTTGATAAGCCCGACGCCATTCTAACTCGGTGGCGAACCCTTCAACTCGTTCTACTAAAACCCGACCATACCAACTGCGGTCAAAGACTCCCAGTTTACCCGCCGGAGGCAACCGTCGCCAGAAGCGCCATAAATAATGATGGGCTTTTTCTTCATCGGTGGGGGCTGCAAAGGCATTCACTTGATAACTACGGGGATCTAAAATATCGGTTAACCGTTTAATGGCTCCTCCCTTTCCGGCGGCGTCCCAGCCTTCAAACACGGCTAAAACAGAAATATGCTTTTCATAGAGAATTTGTTGCAGTTGGCTCAGATTCACTTGTTGTTGCCGTAACTGAAGTTTATATTGTTCTGGGGATAAGGATTCGTTTAAATTAACGGCGGCGAGAGGATTCGGTTCTTCGGGGGTCAGGTGTTTTTGCGGGGGGGTTAATACGGCCGGAATGTGCATGGGTAAGCGGTCTAACGCTTCTTGCATGGTGGCGACCATTGTTGATAATACTTTGACCCTCGCCCACCGTTGACAGTCTCCTTCCACTAATGTCCAAGGGGCTGTGCCTGTGCTGGTGTGAATCACCATTTCTTCGGCTAAACTGCTATAGGTATCATAATTTTTGGCTTGTTGCCAATCTTCAGGACGAACTCGCCAAGCTTGTAATTCATCTTTCGAGGCTTTTTTCAGGCGTTTTTTGAGTTCTTTTTTACTCAGATGAATCCAAAATTTTGCCATCGCCGCCCCATCATCCACCAGTTGACGTTCAAAGGCGTTAATTTGCCGCATCGCCATGGGAACGTGATCCGCGGGTAAACGCTCAAATAAGCGATCTTCTAAAAGATGGGTGTACCAACTATGATAAAAAATGCCGATACTCCCTGTGGCGGGTAGAATTTGCCAAAATCGCCATAGGAACGGATAACGAGATTCATCTTCGCTAGGGGGCCATATTGGGTGGACGGCGAATCCTCTCGGATCGAGGTAACTCACCATTTTTTTGACTAAGGCCCCTTTTCCAGCCGCCGTCCAACCTTCTAATACAATAATGATCGGCAGTTTTTTGTCTCGGCAGATCTGCTGAAGCGATCGCAACTCTTTCATTAAGGTTTCAATCTGGATTTTGTAGCTGTCTTGATCCAGAGACAATGTGAGGTCAAGGGTATCTAACATTGACTGTCGCTTCCTCTTTTAATCGTTGTTTGCTATTTTAGGGGCTTCTTTCCGAAGGCTTTGGAACTTGCAGGACTTTTTTAACTTCTGCGGTTCAATTGGCTGTTTTAAGGGGAGGTAATCGCAACCTGATCGAGTATAATTTAAGATTTATTAACCTCTGATTGGAATAATTAAGAAAAATGTCCTTTGATTTCAAGGATTTTTTAATTCACTTCAGAAAAGCAATTTCCCCAAAGCAAGGGTTAATTTGTTTGGCAATCTTGGCATCCTTTACCTTATTGTCGATCAGAGTTCATGTTCAGGAAGAGTTATTCCTTGATCAAGTTTTAATTCAAGTTCCTCATCAAATTTTTCCTGACAGTTGGGATCAGGTTTTTAAAGTTACTTATACGTTAACGGGAATTAAAGTTACGGCTGTTATTGTGGCATTAACGCTGGTTTTTTTCGCTTGGAAACGCTATTGGATAGAAGCTCAAGTTGTTGCGTTTTCGGCATTGGGCGTTTTAATTTTAGTGGATCGAATTTTGAAACCGTTAATTGCTCGGAATCGTCCTCCCGATCGCTTGGTGGAAGTGGTAGGACGAACCTTTCCGAGTGGTCATGCAACGGGCAATTTTCTGTTTTATTTTTTACTGGCTTATTTGTTAGCAGAACAGTATCCGAAGTGGACTCCCTATTTTTATGGGGTAGCAACTCTCTGGGTTTTATTAATTGGCTGGAGTAGTGTTTATTTACGATGCCATTGGCCTAGTGATATCATCGCCGGGTATGGATTAGGGTATCTATGTTTAACCATTAGTCTCACTGCTCTTAAAATGGCTCGTGCTAAGTGAAGACAGGGGGGAAGGGGAGGCGGAGGGAGCGGGGGAGGCGGAGGGAGCGGAGGGAGCGGAGGGAGCGGAGGAAGAAATCTCTACTCTGTTCTCTATTCCCTATTCCCTATTCCCTATTCCCTATTGCAAGAGTGCCTATTAATTGTTTCTGTTTCTGAGAATTGACAACAACTGGGATAGTTGGATTGATAGGTGGTGGAACGTTGACCAAAGAGGGTATAGCGATGGTCGCGAATTTGTTCATAGATGCGATCGCCCAGCCATTTTAAACCCGGTAAGCTCCGATAAGCAAGAACAAAAATTTCTCCTCCTGGTAATAGTTTACCGATCTCTTCAGCAGCATCACTTCCTTGCCAACGCCGTTGAGGATCATTTCCATCAATTAAAATCATTCCTAAGTTACATTTCTCTGGAGTGATTTCAAATTGGTTTAACCGTTGTTGATCTTGCATGGGAATATACTGGAACCGTTGTCCTTGATCTAAGATTTCTAAAAGTTGAACCAACGTTACACATAAATTGCAATTGCCATCATAAATTACGTGGTAAGTCATTGAATCCGTCCTGGGCCAGAATAAGATAGTGTTACCATTTTATATAGGATAGATCACACTAACCAGTTAGAAAAAGCAAGGTGAGGGATGTCACCAGATCACCTCTACCTAAAGAAATACGGGAATTCTTCAGGAGCGCCACGAAGTACAGTATCAACCTTGATCATAATTAAGATGAAACTTCAGTAATTTCACGCTTTTCTTAGTGGTTGTATTGGGTAATTATCGGATTTTGTTTCAAAGGCTACTCAATTCAGAAGGAGGGAAAATCTTCAAGTTTAACAAAAGCTCACGCTGAATAAAATATTAATTTTGGAAGTTGGTCTTTTCAATCAAGTTCGTTAGACTGGATATAAAATCGCCGTTTTTAAAACTTTTACATACCCTATGAAAAAAACTATTAATTCGGGATACATTCTCCCTATTTTTTTAAAAAATTTGATTAAATTTAGTCGAAATACACCCAAAATCTATCGAAGCAAAACAGAAATTAGCTTCCATCAACCCTTCGAGCAACTCAATTTAATATTCTTTGCAATCGGGGTGGCTTTATGGGGCTGTAGTTTCTGGAGCCTGGGGGGAACGAATCGGTTTTTTTCAATCTTTGAAAAGATTCGATTTAGCACAAAATTTGCGAATTTTCAGCAGAATAATGTTGATTTTTTACCGTTTAGGGTGATTCTCTCATGCTATTTCCTGCTGATTTTAGGAATCTTACTGATTCCTAGCAATAGGGGAATGAGATTAAGAATACCTGAGCTAAATTTGGGTCAACCTCTGGTGACTCAAAAGTTAACGATTGTCTTCTTAATGTGGCTAATTTTGAAAGGGTTAATTAGGATGGGAGTTCAAGCAAACTTTTATCCTCTCGAACCCAACGAGATGATAGAACCTTTGATTGATATCGGTTCGTTATTAACCTTGATAGCTTGGCTTCCCTCTCAGGTGAGTCAGGGAGGATCTTTAGATCTTCGTATTAATACTTCTAAAAGTTTAGAACCCGAACAGCGAATTGAAGAACCCCCTAACCCTCCTACAGAATCCTTCCAACCCATGCACCCCCAAATTTTCTCAACCCATAACCCTTTAATGCTTCATACGAATGATGGCGAAATCTTGCAACTGAATGAGAGTTGGGTTGCCATTACAGGCTACACCCAATCCGAATTACCCACGACTGCTGCATGGATAGAACGATTTAAAAGTCCTCAACCCTTACCAACTACCCAATATCCCATCAGTTCCTACCGTTTACCTGAAAACGCTCAGGAGTATACGATCACAGCAGGCAATGGTCAACAACGGGTTTGGGAGTGGAGTTCGATGCCGTTGGGGAAACTGGCGGATAATCGGACGGTGGTTCTGAGTACGGTGGTTGATATTACAGAACAAAAACAACTGCAAACCGATATTCAACAATCAAATGAACAATTGCAATTGTCTTTGTTGCAATGGACGGCGGAACTGACTCAAGTGAATGATGGTTTGCAAGAGGAACTTGACCGTCGCCAACAGATGACATCTGAATTGTATCAAGTGAGTGAGCGACTTCAGCAGTTATTAAGAAGCAGTCCGGCGGTGATTTTTAGTTG
>JBMDYE010000626.1:0-15687 GCA_048595135.1 Planktothrix sp.
GGCCCCAACCTGCAAACTCAACCTCTATTTAAAGAAGATTTGTATTTTTTTTGTAAAGGGTTTGGCGATAGCCACAGATTTTTGTAGGATGGAACTGCCCTCTACAAATGTTTGTCGTTAAGAATGAGAATCTTAGTCACAGGTGGCGCTGGTTTTATTGGTTCACACCTTATTGATCGCTTGATGGAACAAGGCCATGAAGTGATCTGTCTCGATAACTTTTTCACAGGAACAAAGCGGAACCTGCTCAAGTGGCTGGATAACCCCTACTTTGAACTGGTTCGCCATGATATTACTGAACCGATCCGTTTAGAAGCCGATCAAATTTATCACTTAGCTTGTCCAGCCTCACCCGTTCACTATCAATTTAACCCCGTCAAGACCATTAAAACGAATGTTCTGGGAACGATGAATATGTTAGGGCTAGCGAAACGAGTAAAAGCTCGAATTTTGCTCGCCTCAACCTCTGAAGTTTACGGTGATCCGAATATCCATCCCCAAACCGAGGACTATTGGGGAAACGTCAACTGTAACGGGATTCGCTCCTGTTACGATGAAGGAAAGCGAGTAGCCGAAACCTTAGCCTTTGACTATCATCGCCAAAGCAGAGTAGACATTCGAGTCGCACGAATTTTCAACACCTATGGCCCCAGAATGTTAGAAAATGATGGTCGGGTAGTGAGTAACTTTATCGTCCAAGCTCTGCGAGGCATTCCCCTATCGGTTTATGGCGATGGTTCTCAAACCCGAAGCTTCTGTTATGTGTCAGACTTGGTAGAAGGATTAATGCGATTGATGAATGGCGATAACATCGGGCCGATCAATTTGGGAAATCCTGGGGAATACACTATCTTAGAATTAGCCCAAAAAATTCAAAATATGGTAAACCCTGATGCAGAAATTCAATTTAAACCTCTGCCTCAAGATGATCCTAAACAACGTCAACCCGATATTACTCGTGCTAAAACTTATTTGAATTGGGAACCAACAATTCCCTTGGAACAAGGGTTAAACTTGACCATAGAAGATTTCCGGGAACGCATCTATAACGGGTAAAAATACCAGTAGAATAAGGAAGAGGTGAGAACGCTTTTATGAGTAAAAGCTTAATTTTAACCCGTAAAAGCGTGCAACGAATGAGCCAGAACTTTTCACGGTTCAACCTGTTTCTCTTCTGATTGGGTTGAAATTGCGACTTTTGATCACACACAAAGTTGAGGATATATTTATGCGTGTTTGTGTCATCGGTACGGGATACGTTGGTTTAGTAACAGGAGTTTGTTTGGCACATATTGGGCATGACGTAATTTGTATTGATAATAACGAAGAAAAAGTCAAATTAATGAAGTCGGGACAATCCCCGATTTATGAACCGGGATTACCGGAATTAATGAAATCTTGCATGGAAGTCGGTCGCCTTGATTTCAGTTCCGATTTAGCCGCAGGGGTTGACCATGGTGAAGTGTTGTTTATTGCCGTTGGAACGCCTCCCTTACCCACCGGAGAAAGCGATACTCGCTATGTGGAAGCCGTAGCACGGGGGATTGGCGCCAACCTGACAACGGGTTATAAAGTGATTGTGAATAAATCCACCGTTCCCATCGGTTCTGGGGACTGGGTACGGATGATTGTGTTAGATGGAGTCGCAGAACGGCAAAAAGAAAAAGGCTCAACGGAAACATTACAAGCGGAATTTGATGTGGTTAGTAACCCCGAATTCCTCCGGGAAGGATCGGCTGTTTATGACACCTTTAATCCCGATCGCATTGTGTTAGGAAGTAATAGCAAAAAAGCCCTGGGGGTGATGGAACAATTATATGCACCGTTAGTGGCGCGGAAATTTTCCGATGAACCGTCTTTACCTCCGGTTCCCATTGTGATGACGGATCTCAGTTCGGCTGAAATGATTAAATATGCAGCCAACTCATTCTTAGCCACCAAAATTAGCTTTATTAATGAAATTGCTAATATTTGCGATCGCGTCGGTGCAGATGTTAAACAAGTCGCCCAGGGAATTGGTTTAGACTCCCGGATTGGCAACAAGTTTTTACAAGCTGGAATTGGCTGGGGGGGTTCCTGCTTCCCGAAAGATGTTTCGGCGTTAATTCATACCGCCGATGACTATAATTATGAAGCTCAACTGTTAAAAGCCGCCGTTGAAGTGAACAATCGTCAACGCACCATTGCCATTGATAAATTACAGCAAGCACTGAAAATTTTAAAAGGTAAAACCGTTGGATTATTAGGCTTAACCTTCAAACCGGATACCGATGACTTACGGGATGCTCCGGCTTTAATTATGATCCAAGAATTGAACCGTTTAGGAGCCAAAGTCAAAGCCTATGACCCGATTATTTCCCAAAGCGGAATGCGTCATGGTTTAACAGGTGTGATCGTTGAAACCGATCCTGAACTGTTAGCCGATGGTTGTGATGCGTTAGTCTTAGTAACAGATTGGGCGCAATTCCACAGCCTTGATTATACCAAAATGGCGAAAAGAATGCACTCCGCTTTCATGATTGACGGTCGGAATTTCTTAAATCGTGAACAATTAGAAGCCGCCGGATTCCAATACATCGGAATTGGACATTAAGAATTAAGAATTAAGAATTAAGAATTAAGAATTAAGAATCGCGTAGCGTCCTGAGCGGAGCGAAGGATCTGAATTAAGAATCGCGCAGCGTCCTCAGCGGAGCGTTGGCGTAGCCTGTGCGTAGCACTTAAGGATCTGAATTAAGAATTAAGAATTAGGGACTAAAAAACCCGGTTTCTCAGAGAAACCGGGTTTTTGGATTTTATCAATAAATTCATAAGGGAAAAAACCATGAATTCCTATACCATGATTTATATTAAAGTTAAACTAATTAATTTCAATCCAAAAAGATCCCCCACCTGGACTAACCCCTTGCATTTGAGGATGATTCCATAAAGGTTTTAGAATATTATTTAGAGTCAACTCTAAAGTGATAAAAAAATTCGGTAAAATCACATTAAATTTATTTCCACCTGCTAATAAATAAGCGGCTAAAACATACTGTTCAGAATAAAAGCGATTTTTCCAATCTGGGGGATAATCATAAGGTAAAAAAATATCATGGAAATGAACAATAACTCCCGATTTAAGCCGGGGTAAGATATCCAGAAAAACAACAACCGCATCAGAATTGGTAAAAACTCGATGGGAGTTATCAATAAACAGAATATCACCCGCTTCTAACTGATCAAATACGGTTAAATCAACAAGTTCCACAGGTTGACGAATAACCTGGTTACAAATTAAATCAATTTCACTTCTCGGATGAGGATCAACGGACATAATTTGAGTTTTTAAATTCCCATCTTCAATCGCTTTTTTCGCAAATTTAGTTGATTGTCCTGAACCCACTTCTAAGTAAAGTTTAGGCTGTTTAAGTCGCAAGAACCCATACAGAGACACCGCATCTAACCCCGGTATCCAATCATTAATAAAATTCGGCTGAGTCAAAGGATTGAAAGAATTTGGAGTTGCAATTTTCAGTAAATCATCTTGATAACTTAAAAATTTTAAGAGATACTGTTCATAAATACTTTTTCGACGATTTAGTATTTCCTGAAGTTGAGGATGTGGCGGTTTTCCATAACCATAACGAAACTCTGGATTAACTTGATAATCCAGAAAAATTGACATTCCTTGCATAAGACTAAATCAGATTAGGATCAGTTTAAAATTCAATTGTAACCCTAATCGACGGCTTCGTTAATCGGGAATCGATCAATTAAATGTTTGGCGCGAATTGCATTTTGTTTAACTGATTCACTTAAATGTGGAACATGAGGTATTTGAGAGAGAAAATCCAACGTCCGCCGCATCATTCGCACAATATCCCCCTCATCCAAACTGGTATTAGAAACTAACTCCATCCAGTCTGCTTCTAACGCCCATTGTTCCACTAATCCCGTTAAATCCCGTTCTAACCAAATGGGTAACGCCACCCGATACCGTCGTTGTTGCTTAAACAACTCCTGACGAATTCCCCGTAACCGAGCTAAAGCATTCTCCACATCATCCGATAATTCATAATGTGTCCAACTGTCGGGACGATAAACTTCCGTTACCAACGCCGCACAAGCCGCCGCTAAATGATGGGGGTCAAGTTCATCAAATTCCCCTGACATTAACGCCAACCCTAACCACAACTCATTATCCCCCCGTAACGCCGCCGTTGCCTGTCCCAACGTTGTTGGTTTCAACTCATCCAACGCATCAAAATATTGGAGAATTTCAATTAAATTCAGAAACTCCTGCCAATGACGCGCTAAATCTTCCTCTAACTCCGCCTGACTTTCCTCAATGGTCTCCTCTAACTCCACCCAGCGCTGCCAACGTTTAATTAATTTATTAGGTTTGCCCCATTCATGAATCGGGTGACTCGCCAGTTCTGCCTCCAAGGTTTCCACCACGCCCCATTGTTCCATCACTTCAAGCGGTGCTTCCGGTAGCATTAAAGTAGGAATTTGTTGGGCAAAACCCAGGGTTAACTCATCCCCCTTGCGACATTGCCCCAACTTAAAGGGAATATTGGGAATTTCCAAATATTGAATTCCTCTTAACGGCGGCGTCTCTGCTAAGATCGCCACATCCGACGCACTCACCACATACCATCGGTTATCTTGACCTAAACACAGATAATACGGCGCCTGTCCCGAACTGGGAGTTTTCGCCACTAATAACGCTGGAATCGGATCAGATTCTGAACTGCGCGCCACTGGGACGTGCTTACCCCGTAACCCAACGAAACTTCCCAACGGCATAGATTCTAAGGTAATTGCCATTTGGCGACTATGGGTTTCCTCCGCTTGCTGTTCTAAAGTTTTCAACAAACGCCGTTCTTCCCGTAACCGTTCATAAATTTTCGCATAACTTTCTAAAACAATTTCTAACCCTTCTAAAGTTTGCTCCCCTTGAAAGTTAAATTGGGCTTCAATTAACGCCAATTCTGCTTTCAAAATATCAATTTCTCGTTGAGTGGGAATTAAATTTAGCGTTGATAAATATTGACCAAAACTGCGTTCAATTAATTCTTTCGCTTCTCCTAATGTATGTCGTTGTAATAAGTTCAACACCATGCCATAACTCGGTGTAAATTGACTCACCAACGGATCAGGTTTAGACGTCGCTAAATAAGCTGCTTCTTTTGCTCCTTCAAAAGGCGTTTGAACGGTTACGACATGACCCAATTCATCCATGCCTCTCCGTCCCGCCCGTCCTGACATTTGTAGAAATTCTGACGGTTTTAATAAGCGATGACCATCATCAGTGCGTTTAGAAAGACTAGACACCACCGTTGTGCGGGCGGGCATATTAATTCCTGCTGCCAGGGTTTCTGTGGCAAAGACAACTTTAATTAATCCTTGTTGAAAAAGTTCTTCAACTAATCCTTTCCAAGTCGGTAATAACCCCGCATGGTGGGCAGCAATGCCTCGATAAAGCGGTTCAACTTGTTCCGGGCGTGTTCCTTCAGGGTTCGCTTTTAAAAATTGATCAATCCGTTGTTTCAGGAGGGCAGCTTCCTTTTCATTCACTAAACTTAAATGACGGGCTTCTGCCACCGAGCGATCGCACCCTTTGCGGCTAAAAATAAAATAAATCGCTGGTAACATATCCCGTTCTTGGAGTTGGGATAAAACATAAGTTAATGCCGGAACATCGGCTCGATTTCTACCGCGGGGCTGTGTTTTTTTCCGTTCCTTTAGACGGGGATTAATTCTTTTATCCGTATTATCTAATAAGGGAAATAACCCTTTTGTATTGCAGAAATGATATTGCAAGGGAACCGGACGAAAATCCGAATAAATTAACTCCGTTGGGCCATGTACCCGACCGATCCAGTCCGTTAATTGTTCACTATTCGCAACCGTTGCCGATAACGCCACTAATTGAATATTAGAGGGACAATAAATAATCGATTCTTCCCAAACCGTCCCCCGTTGGCGATCATTCATGTAGTGACATTCATCTAAAACCACCGCTTCCACATCTTCCAGCGAGGTTCCTACCTCTCCAATGGGGGTTCCATAGAGCATATTGCGGAAAATCTCGGTGGTCATCACCACAATGGCGGCGTCCCGGTTCACGGAAATGTCCCCAGTTAACAGTCCAACTTGTTCTGGCCCAAACAACTCGCGGAAGTCCCGAAACTTTTGGTTTGATAATGCTTTTAGGGGTGTGGTATAAAATACCCGTCGTTGCCGATCTAACGCCCGATGGATCGCATATTCCCCGACTAAGGTTTTCCCTGAACCCGTTGGCGCACAAACCACAACGGATTTTCCAGCGTTCAGGGCGGCGATCGCATCTTCCTGAAACTGATCCAGGGGGAATGGGAAAAGTTGGTTTAGATCCAATTTGGAATCGTTTTGGGTAGAGTTGGACACGAGTATCTATTTGATAAGGCTAATCTCTATTCTGCCTAAATTTTACCGAAAATTTTGGGTTTCAAGCCCCGTCCTTCTAGGACGGCTTTTTTTGTCTAGGTTTTGTCAACCTAATTTTAGTCTGCATACTCAAAAAAGCTACGATAGGGCATATCGGAAGTGGGTCGTTCGACCTAAACGCTTGGGGAGATACAACCTCTATCTGGGCAGGTATTAAAACCTGTCAAGACAAGTTGAGTCAGTGAACCAAGAATCCCCGCTCTTTTAGGGCGAGGGAGTGTCAATGTAATCATCAAATACTGCTAACTGATAACTGCTCACTGATGACTGATTAAAATGAATAGACTCTCCCCTGTTCATCAATGTAGATTGTGCGTTCTTGGGACGGGTTAGAAGCAGTGGTCGGTTGAATTTGAACGGTTAAGGTGTTTTTAGCCGCGACTTTGAAATTGTAGATTAGAGGATAGGTATATTCAGGGGTATTAATTAAGATGGTGCTGGTATCCCCTTCAAAACGACCGACTCGGACTAAAAATTCTCCCGTTTTCCCAGGAAGTAAGGTTTGGGAATTATCATTGGCTAAAGCATAAACAAGGGTTTTTGCTGTTTGATTGTGTAATCTAACGGTAATCAACTGTTGGGGGTTCACTTGCGCTTCGGTATTCCAGTCCGAGGGGGAAACACTCCCTTCAAACCCAGGTCGAGATAAACTGGGACGAGATATCCCCAAACTCAGCAGTGTTAACAGCACCGTTAAGGTTAAAATAGCAAGTTTCATAATTAATCAAGTTGCCTCCACAAGCAGACAATCCTTTGATCGTTGGAGGTCACTTCGATCCGGAAAATCAGTCATCAGTTATCAGTCACCAGTTAGGAAGAGCGGGGGGAGCAGGGGGAGCAGGGGAAGATCATATATAGTTAGTTCTTCTGACTCCTGACTGTTGACTTCTTACTGATTACTGATTACTGATTACTGATTACTGATTACTGATTACTGGTTGCTGAAAGTATCGGTTGTGGTTTATATTCACCCTGAAAGCAGTCGATCATGATTTATGTATCCAAAACTTGTCCCGTTAAACATTCCCAGTGGTTGGGCGATCACCCATAATACTTTTGGAGATGAAGATCCCTATATTCAGGATGGTCGCATTCTCAATGAACAATTTTATAATGAGAATTTGTTGGTGATTCAGTCCCTCCAGTTTAACGGAACAGGTTGGACGATTAATCCCGATGGCTATACCTTAAAGCTAGGCTGGTATCCCCATGCCAACCCCAGTGGATGTTATCGATTAACTGTTGTCCAAGGGACAGAACAAGCTGAGGGAATTGAATTTACAGCCAGAGAACGGGACAAAATTCGCCAAACGATTGAACGCTGTTTTCATTTAATTCAACAGGGTGTGGAGCAACAAGAAATTAAATGGACAATTGAACAAACGGAAAAAGGATTTACTAAAAATGCTTCTTTGGCTTCAGGAATTAGAAAAAAAATTCCCGAGTCAAACCGTTATAGCAATCGATTTTATTATGGTCAGCTTTATTCCCTCTATCCCCCAATTTATTATGAATTGACTAATATTGGTTATCTCACCCAAAAACCGAATAAAATATCGTATAATACGCCCGTTCACGATAACCATCGAGGTTAATCAATTTTCGGTCTGTTCATATCAATAATGAACCCTTTAGAAATAGGATAATTAAGGATGTTTACTGTGTCAGAACAAACTGTCGATTTAACCGATCGCAATTACCCTTGGGATCGATCAGTCTTTGATGTATTAATTGATTTCCTCAATCTGGATGGTTGGGTGTATAAAGAAATTGAACATCGTCGAGTCTTGGCGTTAGGGGTAGAAGGAAAAAATGGTCGCTTTGATTGTTATGCGATCGCTCGTGAAGAAGAACATCAACTCGCCGTTTATTCCGTTTGTCCGGTGAAAGTTCCTGACTACAAACGCTATAATATGGCGGCATTTATCGCCCTGGTGAACTATGGAACCATTGTCGGGAATTTTGAATTAAATTTCCAAGATGGAGAAATTCGTTACAAAACCAGTTTAGACGTCGAAGGCGATCGCTTAACCCCCGCCTTAGTCAAGCATTTAATTTATACCAGCGTCAGCACGATGGATGACTATTTACCTGGAATTTTATCCCTCATTTATGGCAATATCTCCCCCGAAGATGCCTTCCATCGTACCCAATTTTAAAAACAGAAGTCAGGAGTCAGAAGAAATCAAGAAGGGGACAAGGGGAAGGGGGGAAGGGGGGACAAGGGAACAAATTCCTTACTGATGACTGATGACTGATGACTGCTTACTGATTCAGTTGTTGGCGGGATGCTTCTAAAATCAGGCGTTTTTCGGCTCTGGCGATCGCCAAATAGGTACGTTCCACAGCATCTAAACTCACCGAAATCGATGTAATCCCCCACCGTACCAAATCATCAACTAATTCAGGATATAAAGCCGGAGCATCTCCGCAAATTGAGCAGGGAATATTGGCTTGTTTTGCCACTTCAATTAACTGCTGAACTGCTTTCCTAACAGCCGGATGACGTGCATTTAATTGACTATTTATATCTGAATAATTACGATCAACTCCTAACAAAAACTGGGTCAGATCATTGGTTCCAATCGAAATCCCTTGTACCCCAGCTTTCACATAATCTGGTAATAAAAATAAAACCGAAGGAACTTCAGCCATAATCCAAACTTGAAACTGAGGATAACGGTTTAATCCTGATTTTTTAATCTGAGTTTGATAACTTAAAAACTCTTCAACACTCCGAATAAACGGCAAAATTAAACGAACATTCTGATCACCCGATTCATATAATTTTAACAAAACTCGCAGTTCTAAATCAAATAAAGCCGGATGATAAAAAAACGAATTTTGGGAAGAAAATTCTGGAAAATTCGCGGGTATAAATCCCTGACTGGATTTTTCAATATCTCGCAAATCTAAAGCGCGATAATATAACGGTCTAGGCTCTAAAATTCTGGCGAGTTGATACAACGGCTCACTCATGCGTTGAATAAATTCTGCTTGAGAATCTGGTTGTAACCAGTGATTCCAATCCAACGGCTCACCCCCCGCTAAATTAGAAGCTAAATTAGAAAAAGGCTGTTGTAAATGTAGGACTTCCATCGCCATTAATTCTGACCGAAGTAAACCGACTCCATCAATCGGTAAATCCCTTAATCGTAAAAAAGAACTCGGTTGACTAATATTCACCATCAGGGGTGTTGCATTCGGTTCAAATTGCGATTGAGTTGAGGAGAAAGGTTGAACCGTTACGTCTACTAACGGTTCGTTAACGGGGTTGGGTTTTTCCATCACCTGAACCTCTGCACGGGTACCATCCACAAAGATGAATTCACCCATTTTAATCTGCTTCGTCGCGTTTCTCATCCCAAAAATGGCAGGAATTCCTAATTCTCTCGCCAGAATCGCACCATGACTGGTCATTCCTCCCTGTTCTGCAATAATAGCAACGGTTTGCTTTAACAAAGGCAAATAATCCAAGGTGATCAAAGAGACAACTAATACGGTATTAGCGGGTAATTGATCCGGAATTGGGACGGAAGCGGTCAGAATATAAGCCGTTCCGATTGCTTGTCCTGATGAAACTGTAACACCTCGAAAAGAATATTCATCCGTTGCGGAAGGGATAACAGGAACAACAGCAACAACAGGATTTTTTATTGTAGGTAAATGACTCACTTGAGTTAGATAAAATTTCGGTTCTGAATCTTTGCTGAATTGACATAAACGCCAGTTAAATCGTCCGCAGGGTTTAAGGTCAGTCGCCACCCTTTCGATCAAATTAATTAACTGTTCAAGCTGCTGAGGATTAAGGGAAAATTCATTTTGTTGTTCTTCACTCACGGTCGAAGCCGAGAGGGGACAATCAAAAACCGAGGTTCCAAATTGTCGGAGTGGGATCGGAAAGGGACTGAGTTGATCGACAGAAGATTTTAACGAATAGGTAATTGTTTTAGAACTTAATTGTTGCTGTTCAACCGTTTTGGTTTCAGGATTAATCCTAAACAGATCCGGTTGATTTTGCCCCCAAATCAAGGCAAATTCTAAACCTAAAGTTGCACTTATTTTCCAATAATCCGGTTGAATTTCAACCCATCCTGATGCGATCGCCGCTTGTAAGGGTTGAACCAAGACCATGGGCTGAACCTGTTGTAATCGGATTCCAGATCGCTGCCAATAGAATAAACTTTTCGCTCTAAAAAACTCAACCCAAGCTTGTTTTAATCCCAAGGATGCCGTTTCTGGGTTTCCCCAAGAAAAAATCGGTTCTAAAAGTTCTGACCCCTGGAGATGATAGGGAGCGTTCAAACCCGGATAAAATAACAAAGCAGGAGCGTTTAATTCTGTGACTGCGGCTTGAATATAATCAATACAATCCTCTGGTAAATCCGCTTGGATCATGTGTTGGCAAATGCGCCGTGCGATCGCTTGTAATTGTCGAGGTTCTTCCACATCCAAATATAATGACGATTGGGGTAAATCAACAAACAACGGTTCTAACCAATCAATGGTTTGTAAAAATTGCCAAAACAATTCCCCCGTGATCACAAATCCGGGTAAAACCGGATGACCTCGACCCAATAAATGACTTAAATAAAACGCCTGATCTCCAATTAACTCTCGGTTTGACGACGGGATTTGTTGAAGCCAGGAAAAATTAGACACAGGATTAGCGTTTTTTGAGTCAGTAGGAAAATTGGGACAGGCGGAGGGTTCAGTCAAACCGCAGTAACTGAAGTTTTTTCCTGAACGTTACTCCGATTACGCACAAAAAACCGAACAGAAACAATTGATTTTTTGCGACTTTAGATGAAAACCATCTTAAACTTTTTTCTAAAACCCAACTGTCCGTTGTGTGACCGACCTGCAAAAGCAGAACTCTGTGACTATTGCGAACGCCAGTTACTTCGTTGTCAGTTTCCCAAAGAAGTTGAATTTGCAGGACTTGTACCGCTCACGGTTTGGGGACAATATAAAGATGTCCTCAAACGAGCGATCGCAGCCCTTAAGTATAATAATCATACCGAACTTGCTAAACCTTTGGGCTATTTGTTAGCAGAAAGTTGGTTACTAACTCCCCCGTCTGCTGTTGATCCCCTCGCCGTTGTCCCCATTCCCCTCCATGCGGCTAAATTAAAAAAACGCGGCTTTAATCAAGCGGAATTATTAGCCAGAGGGTTTTGTGAATTAACGAATTTACCGTTATTTCCTCACGGTTTAGAACGCCTTGCGGATACGGAAGCCTTACATGGACTTTCCCCCCAACAACGACAACAAAAAATGCAAAATGTCTTTCGTTTAGGTCGAGAGTTCCGCCAGCGTCGTTTTTCGGGTTCTGTGTTAATTTTAGATGATATTTATACCACTGGTGCGACGGTAAACGCCGCCATTCAAACCTTTCAAAAAGCGGGGATTCCGGTGGCTGGAATTGTCGCGATCGCCACCACTCAAAAACCCAAACCAAAAGTTAAGCATTAACTCGTTTTCCTTTTAACCAATAGGTGTGCATTTCTCCTTTTCCTTTAACTGTAATGGTTCCCCGTTCTTCCAAATCATATTTAATTTTTAAATGTTCGTAGGTACTTTGGCTGACTTGAATTTGTCCAGGAATACCATGGGATTCCATGCGAGAGGCAATATTAACCGCATCTCCCCATAAATCATAAGAAAACTTTTTCAATCCGATCACTCCCGCCACGACTGGCCCTGTATTAATTCCTATTCTAATATTTAGTAATTGATAATCGGTGCGTCGAAATTGTTGAATCGCGGCTTGCATTTCTAAGGCAATGTCTGCGATCGCTTCTGCATGATCAAAGCGGGGTGTAGGAATTCCTCCCACCACCATATAAGCATCTCCAATCGTTTTAATTTTTTCTAATTGATATTTATCCACTAATCGATCAAAGAGGGAGAAAATTTCATTCAAAAAATTAACTAACTGGGTCGGAGATACTTGACTCGAAAGACCTGTAAAATCAGTAATATCAGCAAATAAAATTGTCGCTTCGTCAAAGCGATCGGCAATACAGCCTTGTTCTTCTTTTAATTTGTCTGCAATGGCACTGGGAAGAATATTGAGTAATAATTGTTCGGATTTTTCCTTTTCCAACCGTAAAGCCGCTTGAGCTTCGTTGCGTTCATGATTAGCTTGATAAATTTGATGAAACATGGTGTAAAACGCAGTAATAACATCCCCTAACTCATTATTTCTTTTCGTAGCAGTTGAGCGAAATTGCGGAATCGATTGATTATGAATAATCGCATTTCCTGCTTCTATTAAATCTAAGCGTAATTTTAAAATCGGAATAATAATTGTTTTTCCCAAGACAAACAATGTCACTGAAGTGACAACCAAGGAAATAATTAAGACCAAACCCGCAATTCTTAAAATATACGCTTTAATTTCAACTTTAATATTAGAAGAATCATGACGAATAATGATCAAATATTGATCTTTTAATCGATTACTATTAGAAGCAATTTCATAGCGATCGCCCTGTTCATTTGTAAAGGATAAAGATTTTCCTTGGATAGCATCAGAAAAGGATAAAATTGGAAGTTCTCCAAAATTTCCCACCCGTTCTCCACTGGTGCGATAGATCGCGCCTCCCACAATAACCGGGTAGAGACGAGATAAATTCTTTAATTGATCTAATAACTCCGCTTCTGATTTATAAGGATAAGTGTGCATAATCCAAGCAATTTTACCCGATGAAGTTTGGGATAAATTACTAATTAATTCTTGTTGGCGCCGAGAAACCGAAGGAATTAAAATCAAAATCTCCACCAAGATTAAGCTGATAAATACCCAAAGAGTGATCGACTTAGACAAGCGAGCATTCAACAGTTTGAAAATATTTTTAAAGGGATTTAGCATGATTTTAAGTTTCCTTTGGGGGGTGAGCAGAAACGTTTCAATTTAAAAATCGGTAATCAATTTTTTTCTATAAAATTAACGGTTCCGGTTTAAGGTGCTTGAGTGCGGTGAAGGAGGTGTCTTTAGTTTGTCCCCTGAAGTGTTGATCTGTAAAGAGCTAGTATCATAAAAATACCGAGCCTGGAGGTTGAGCGACCCGACGGGTAAAATCAGGAGTAATCTTCTGAGTTGTCAATCATTTAATTCGCACAATAAAACTTAAGTTAACCTATGACTCAAGAACCGAACTCATCTTCATCTTCTCCCCAAGGATTTTCTGATCACCCTGAGCAGTCTAATGGTGCAGTTACTCACGCGACCTCAGAAACTGCCTTAACTGAACCGTTTACCCCTCCTGACTCGGAAGATCACGCTCCCATTGCTCCAGACCCTTATCCAACGGAATATGATCATTACTTTCAAAATACACCCAATAGTTTTCCCGGTTCTGTGGTGATTTTATCTGCACTAGCCTTAATGATTTTGGGGTTAACAATTGATAACATTTGGTTAGGATATTTAAGTGCCTTTGCTGCATTAGGCGCTTCTATCCGTCTCGTCTGGCGGGCTTGGGGAAAAATTTGGATAGAGGTGATTCCTCCCGCTTGGCGCACCCTGATTATTGCCTTTGTCGGGGTTTTTGGGTCTTTATTGGGAATTATATTATTTAGTAATGTTACCAGAGATACGGACACGGGCTATATTATTGTTAATTGGGATGCGATTGGAGCGTTAGGTGATTTAGGAGGGGCATTAGGTCAAATTTTAATTGCAATTTTAGCCGTTTATGTGGCATGGCGTCAGTATATTATTTCCAGAGATTTAACGATACAACAAAACCGAATTACCCAACAACAAACCATTGATGCTTATTTCCAAGGAGTTTCCGATTTAGCATTAGGAGATGATGGATTATTAGAAGATTGGCCCCAAGAACGAATGATTGCTGAAGGACGAACCGCCGCTCTTGTTAAAAGTGTGGATGCGGAAGGAAAAGCTAAAATTTTACGGTTTTTATCTCAAGCTAAATTAATTACTCCATTACAACGCGATCGCCATTTAGGACGTCCGATGTTAGATGGGAATGGACATTATGCAGAAGATCGCGGACAAGGGGTCAGAGTTATCGATTTAGCCGCTATGTTAGCGGGTGCAGATTTAGCGTATACCGATTTACGTCGCACCGATTTAAGTGATGCCAATTTAGTCAAATCTAAACTCAGAGGCTGCAATTTAGTTCGAGCGAATTTATCCCGTGCAATATTGTATGAGGCAGATCTGGCTTATACTAATTTGCGTTCTGTGATCCTATTTTATGGTTCCGCAGAAACAGCAAGTCCCCGCAGTCGCACCCATATTCCTGATTATAATACGGGAGCTTATACCGGAGCCGTCGTTGAAAATGCCGACTTCACAAATGCAGAAAATTTATCAGAAGAAGTCCGCTATTATTGTTGCGCCTGGTGCGGTTCCAAATCTCGTAAAACCATTCCTGGTGGTTGCGAAGGTATTCCTAATAAATTAGGAAGATGAAGGGGAATTAAGAATTAAGAATTAAGAATTAAGAATTAAGAATTAAGAATCGCGTAGCGTCCTGAGCGGAGCGAAGGATCTGAATTAAGAATTAAGAATTAAGAATGGGCAATAGGCAATAGGCAATAGGCAATAGGCAATAGGCAATAGGGAAGAAGCACGCTCTTATGTATCAGACTGATGACTGATGACTGGGTACGGGCGGGATCTTTCGGTAGGTAAGTTATCGGTTTTTGCCATAAATTTTTGCCCGAATGCTTCGCCCCTACTATTCAAGATTAAGAAAGCTTAAATTTTCAGGGGTGTCAATATCAATAACTCCCTCTGCAAATGGAATCCCTAAAACACGAGAACGATGCTGGCGGATGATTGATTGAGCGCCCCTATCTCCTTGAAGTTGGAATAGGTCTGAAAAAAATGTCCGGTCAAATAAAGCAGGAACCCCTAAAATCTCTGCATATTCAGAAGCAACTATTGGATAGTGTGAACGTTGATATCCAGCAATTAATTGCTGAATCAGATCCGGTGAAACAAACGGCTGATCACAGACCATCAGAACGATCGCATCCAGTTCGGGGGAGAGAGTTAACAACTCTTTTAACCCACATTGAATCGAGCTTGCCATTCCTGTTGACCAGTTTTTGTTATCAAAAATGTGAAGTTTTAAATTAGATAAATAAGAATTAATTTCCTGATAATTAGAACCCAATACAAGCCCGACAGGCTGACAACCTGATGCGATCGCCACTTCTGCCATCTGTCGA
>JBMDYE010000627.1:0-1568 GCA_048595135.1 Planktothrix sp.
GCGAAAAATGACTCATGATAACCCCCATTATTCCCAATTTGAAAAATTATTAAATCAATTAGAATATACTCAAAATGCCTTAAATGATCTCAAAGCGGTTAACCAAGGAATAAAAATTCGTAAAAAGCACTTTATAGTCAAAGATTTATTTGAAAAGTGGGTGTCAACGCCTAAACTAGACAATGCTTCTATTCATCTTGATATTAGGAATGGAGAATCAGAATTTAATGGAGATCAAGAAAAAATTAAAAGTGCGTTGAATGAATTAGTTGAAAATGCTATAAAACATAATACAGAAAAATCCGATTTAGAAATTCATATTATGTCTGATGACGTGATTAACCCGTCTGGGATCAGAGGAATAACGATGCCAGGTGAGCAAAAATATCTTTTTATTGAATTTAGAGATAATGGTCAAGGTGTACCAGAGGATAAAAAAGATTGGATTTTTCAACCCCTTAAAACTACCGCTAAGGAAGGAAAAGGAAGCGGTTTAGGCTTATTTATTATCAGGAAAACTTTAGCTCAGATGAAAGGTTATATTATGGAAAGTGGAACCAATGGAGTCAAGTTTGAAATCTATATTCCCTATTGACAAATAACAAAAAATATGAATATTACAAAAAATACTGAAAATATTCATCTGCTTTTAGTTGAAGATAATCCTAGATTTCTGGATGAACTCTTAGAATGGTTGAAGGATTTTGGCTATCATAACATCCAAACTGCTTCAAATGCCGCACAAGCTGAGGAGAAATTATCAGAAGCATTTGATGTCATTATTTCCGATATGCGAATGGAAGAAGACGATAGTGGTTTTGAAATTATTGAAGAAGTTAAAGCAAGGAATTTAAGTTCAGTTGTGATTATTCTAACGGCTAATGATACAGTCGATGATTGCCGGAAAGCCTTTAAAATGGGAACATGGGATTATATTTCTAAAAATATGCAAGGTAATGTTTTTGATGCTTTGCATGAATCTATTCAAGAGGCAATTAGATATTTTAATCGGTGGGGAAATACACCCAACGAACAATGGATTAAGGAAAATTTAGAGGGATTAGAAGAAAATTATAGTGGTCAATATATTGCTGTTATTAATCAATCTGTTATTGATTCAGCAGCAACAGAAGAAGCACTGAAACAAAAAATTGAGGAACGTCAACTGCGCCGTTTTTTAACTACGATTCGTAAAATTGGTAATTTTCGTCCAGTCGCAGAACTCGTAACATTACCTGAAAGCGAAACTTTAGAGTTCAAAAGCACTTTACAATGGGATGTACGCCAACAACGTAAAAATCAAGTCCTCCGTTTTAGTGTCCTCAAAACAATTGCTGCTTTTCTTAACTGCCAAGGTGGAACTTTATTAATTGGTGTAGAAGATGATGGCACTATCTTGGGGTTAGATCATGATATTGCTTTACTGTCAAATCAATCTCTAGATAGGTTTGAGCAAACCTTAATTAATTTAATTGTAGAACGAATTGGAGCAGATTTGATGCCTTTAATTAAGATTAGGTTTGAGAGAGTTAATGCAAAAGATGTTTGTGCTGTCGAAGTGAAAAAAG
>JBMDYE010000628.1:0-13319 GCA_048595135.1 Planktothrix sp.
GAAACTCTTCTGAGCTTAATCCCCAGGATAGCAACTTTTTAGATAGTTCTTCAATCATAACTTCTCTGACATTTTTTACCTGTGGACTTAAACAATCTGGATGCTCAAATAACCAATAACTGATTTGAGGGGAAGTATGAATAATGCTACAAATTGCCTGTCTCAACACTTCCTGAATATCAACCGGATTGGGAATGAACGTCAGCAGATTTTTTAACATTGAAAGGCTTTCAAGATTTTGACGTTTTAATAAACTAACAGAAATCAAAACACCTTTTTCAATTAATTCTGATTGGTTATACATAATTTTAAAGTTAGAATTGTTCTAACTCTTAGCTTGTTGAGGAACAAAGCGTAATTGAGAATCAATTACTCTGAGCAAAGTAGCAGGAAGAAAAGGCTTTCTGATCATTTGATTCGGTTTAAATAGATCAGGAGAAATTTCGAGCAATTCCCACTCAGTCACTAAGACAAACGGTGTTATTTGGGTTTTGGGTTGTTTCCGAAGTTGTTGCAAAAGTTCTAAGCCATTGCCGCCAAACAACTTGTAACTGGATAAAATTAGATGAGGTTCTTCTAACAGTGCTAACTGATAACCTTGTTGACAGGTTTCAGCAACGCTCACATTAAAATCATGTAATATTAACCATTCTTCAATCAACCCCAACAATAACGGATCACTCTCAATCACTAAAATTTTGTTCATTTTAAACATTGCCTTCTGCTTCCTGATATTTGGCAACATAAACAAAATTTGTGAATAATTTATGAATTTATTAAGACTTTAAGATTTTTTTAGATTTGAAGAGGATAGGCAGAAGGCAGCTTTGCTGGAGGAAGAAGAAAGGAAAATATAGTCTGCTTGTCCTCTTGTCCCCGATTGCCAGAGTGCCTTCCTAATTCCAATTCAAAAGCGATCGCATTTGCTTCACTAAATCCGGTGCAGTAAACGGTTTGGTAATCACCCCAGTAATGGGTAATTCTGTAAATTGTTGTTGTTCGCTAGTTTGGGCTTTAGCCGTTAATAAAATAATCGGAATGGGTTGAATATTGGGATTAGCCTGCATTTGGTTTAAGGTTGTGATCCCATCCATTCCCGGCATCATTACATCTAATAAAATCGCATCAGGACAATCGAACGCCGCCCGTTGTAATCCCTCCTGACCCGATGATGCCATTAAGACCTCCCATCCCGCAATCGCTTTTAAAGAAATCTGGACAATGCGACTAATCCCTGGATCATCATCTATAATTAAAACTCGCTTCACCGTTACTCTCCGCCTCCTGCTCAATGGGAATTGTAAAATAAAAGATACTGCCTGTTCCTAACTGACTTTCCGCCCAAATTGTGCCACCATGCTGCTGAACAATACTCCGACAAATCGCCAAACCCAAACCGGTTCCATTTTTCTCACGGGAGTCCGAGGTGTCTACCTGTTGGAATCGTTCAAAAATACTTTCCAGTTTCTCCGTCGGAATTCCCCGTCCTTGATCCGCAACCGTAAATTCTAAATAAGGTGTCGGATCAGGTACCAGTTTCACCGTCAGCTTAATTGTACTATGACTGGGCGAAAATTTAATTGCATTACTCAGCAAGTTAATCAACACTTGCAATAACCGATCTGGATCAACACAAACCCGCATTAACGGATTATCCATTTCTAGGTTAATTCCTCCTTGGTTTGCCATTTCTTGCATTTGACCAATAGCGGTTTTGAGCAACTGTGGCAGATAACAAAACCGTTTTTCTAACCGAATTTTCCCCGATTCCAATCGTTCTAAATCGAGAATATCATTCACTAAACGGACTAACCGTTCTACCCCTTCCATGGCAATAAAAATCGTCACTTCCCCTTCTGGAGACGTCGGATCAATAATTTTTTCATGAAGCAAACTTAACGCCGCTTGCATTGATGTCAGGGGGGTTCTTAACTCATGACTGACAACAGAAATAAATTCCGCTTTCATTCGTTCCAGATGATAGCGTTCCGTAATATCTTCCCCAATACTCATCGTTCCAATCACTTGACCGTCAATATCTCGTAATAAGGTATTTGTCCAAGCAATCATCCGTTCTTCTTTATGGCGGGTTAAAATCGGGTTCTGATAGTGAATATGTTCTCCCTCAGTCATAATTTTTAACCAATCTGAGGAAAGTCTTGATTGTAAATAATCGGGAATAAAGGTGGTTAACCAAGATTTCCCTAAGACTTCTGATTCTTGATATCCGGTCAAATGCAGTAAAAATGGATTGGCATACTCGATATTTCCTTGAGTATCTAATCCAACCACAATCAGTTGCACATGATCCAGCAAACTGCGCCAGCGCCGCTCAGATTCTCGCAGGATTGCTTCGGTTTGTTTTAAGGTGGTAATATTACGGGCAATCGTCGAAATCGATTGAACTTGATCCGTTCCAAAGGTATGTGCAATCAACAGTTGGGATGTGGGAATTTCCTGTTTCTGATCGGTTAAAAATGCCGTTTCTCCCATCCAAATTCCATCTCGGATCGCAGTCGGAATCCCTTGCTGTTGAATAAGCGACCAAGCCCACTCAGGATGAACATCAGCAATGTTTAGATGACCCGAAGGTGTGTCTTTTGTCATCCCAAATAAGCGCCGACCCGCTTGGTTAATATATTCTGTTTGTTGGGTCTCTAACTTAATCGTCCCAACAATATCGGGAGTGGCTTCTAAAATTTCAATTAGTTTTTCTCGCTCTAGTTCAATGCGTTTGCGATCGCTAATTTCCACAATAATACTACCCACCGCAATCACATGACCCGCTTCGGAGAGAATCGGAAAATAAGACACCAGCCAATACCGCAATACTCCAGGCTGACTGGGAACCATTCCCGATATTTCCAGATTGGTGAGTGGTTCTCCTGTGTCTAGGATATGCTGCAATAAAGGGACAACCGTTGTGGCAATTTCTGGTAACAATTCTACAGGACTTTTCCCGATATGGAACTTGATCGGATAGCCATTAATATTCGCCAAGGCTTGATTAATTTTTCAATAGCGGAGATTGTTGTCTACGATAGACAGCCCCACCTTGGCGTGACTCGTCGCATTAAAAAATCCATCCAGCAATTTTTCCCGTTTTCTCAGTTCTCGCTCTAATCTTCTGATTTTAAGTAACTCTTTGTTCAGGCGATTGTTCACCTGAACTAGATCTTTTGTTCGTTCTAAAATCCGGTATTCTAGTTTTTTGTTGAGGTTAAAGAGGTCAATTTCTGCTTGTTTGCGTTTCGTAATATCCTCAGTAAAAATAATAATTCCCCCGACTTCTTTGTTATTCTTATACCAAGGTCGAACTTCCCAGCGTAGCCATTGTTGTCTACCATCTAAACGGGTAAATAAATCCTCATCACATTGGACAATCTCCCCCGCCAAACCTCGTTTGTGAATGTCTCGCCAAGTTTGGGAAATTTCGGGAAAAATTTGATAATGCGATCGCCCAATGATTGAGTCTACTGAACTTAAATGATAATCCTCTACCCAACGTTGACTGACCATCAGATAACGCATCTGTTGATCAAACATGGCAATTCCCGCCGGAGTATAAGAGAAAAATAACCGTAAGGTTTCTTCTCGTTCCTGTAGGGCGAGTTCTGCTAATTTACGTTCGGTGATATCGAGGACAACCCCCAGCATTCTGATTGGTTGTCCCCCTTGATCACGCACCTGTTCCCCTCG
The DNA here is from genome assembly GCA_048595135.1 of Planktothrix sp. GTDB lineage: Bacteria > Cyanobacteriota > Cyanobacteriia > Cyanobacteriales > Microcoleaceae > JBMDYE01. The sequence continues at coordinate 3,700 of JBMDYE010000628.1, forward strand.
GCTAGAGAGCCAGCGTGAACTGCCATCGGGCAATTTAACCCGATATTCTGAAGTGTAAGGCGTTTGATCTTGAATCGCTCTGAATATCCGCTGTTCGGCTTGCTCTAAATCATCAGGATGAATTTGTTGTCGCCAAGCTTCGCGACTGGGAGTAATGCTCTGCGGTTCGAGTCCCAATAACCGGAATAAATTATCATTCCAAATCGCTTCTGAGGAGCGCAAATTGATATCCCAGGAACCCAAACCCGTTAACTCCAGCGTCAGGCGTAGCCGTTCTTCACTCGTTTTAAGGCTGTCCGTCAGTTTCTTGCGTTCCGTTACGTCCTCAGAAAAAATAATAATTCCGCCGACCTCCTGGTTACTGTTATACCAAGGACGAACTTCTCTGCGTATCCATTGGCGAGTCCCATCTAAACGCACCAATAAATCCTCATCCAAGGAAGCACTTTCACCTTGCAAACAGTGTTGATAAGTGTCTTTCCAAGATTGGGGTAGTTCTGGAAAAACGTCATAATGGCATTTCCCGATCAAAGATTCCATCGAACCTAATCGATAATTCTCTACCCAACGCTGACTCACCATCACATAACACATTTTTTGATCCAACATGGCAATACAGGCGGGAGAATATCGAATTAACAGCCGTAAGGTTTCCTCCCGTTCCTTTAAAACCAGTTCCGCTTGTTTACGTTCCGTAATATCTGAGGCTAATCCCGCAATTCGGTAAACTTCTCCGGCTTCATTGTTAACATAAAAAGTCCGAGCATAAATCCAACGAATTGATCCGTCAGGACGGATAATTCGGTACTCCTGATTAAACTCTTCCTCTTGGTTAATTAAACGCTGCATCCTCCGCTTAATTCGAGTTTGATCATCGGGGTGAATCGTCTCAATAAACGATTTTGGATTAAGATAAAGGCTTTCAACAGGACGTTGCCATAAGGTTTCATAGGCTGGGTTAATATAAAGTAATTCGCTATAGTCAATCGTGTAGAGATAAAAAACATCCTGAATATTTTCAGCCAGTTGACGAAACTTTTCTTCGCTTTGTCGCAGTCGAGCTTCTGTACGTCGTCGCCCGTCAAGTTCCGTTTGCAGTTGTTCAACTAAAGTGGCTTGTTGAATGGCAATTGCTGCGTGGGTTGCCAATTCTTTCATTAACTCGACCTCCGCATCTGTCCAAAAGCGTGGCGCTGTGCAGTGATGGGCAATTAGTAATCCCCACAGATGTTCCTGTTGTAGAATCGGAACCACTAGATTGGCTTGAACTTGAAACTCGATTAAGAATTCTCGATGACAGTCTGTAATCTCTACCTTTGTGGCAACATCATTAATGGTACTTGTGCGTCCCTGGCGATAGGGGTCGATAAAATCTTCAGGAAAGCAATCATCTCGAATTTGCCCTCCTAAAATAGAGAAGGCTGAATCAACAACGGATTCCGTTACTACTAAACCACTCCAATCCGGTTGAAATTTATAAATAATAACGCGATCGCAATTGAGAATTCCTCTAACTTCTGTAACGGTGGTGCTGAGAATATCCGTTAGGTTAAGAGACTGGCGAATCTGAAGGGCGGTTGTACTGAGGAGTTGTTGGCGTTGTTGTTGCCATTGCTGAGTTTTAATTAGTTCCGTTTGTTGAAGAATAGAAGCGATCGCTCGATGCAAAACCTCCGCTGTTATTCTATTTTTATCTAAATAATCTTCTGCCCCACTTTTGAGGAGATTAACGGCAATTTCAGGATTATTTTGACCTGTTAGAGCAATGACAGGCAACCGCACTTGGCCAGTTTGTTCTCGAAGTTGCTGCAAAAATTCTAACCCATTGAGATCGGGTAAATAGTAATCAATTAACAACACATCGGGCTTATGATCTCGACACCATCTTAAGGCATCTTCCCCATTATCAAATTCAACAATTTCATAACAATGTTGTTGATCCTGCTCTAGATATCGCCGATAAATTAACCGTTCTTCCTCTGAATCCTCGATGATGACAATTAAGACCGGGGGAGGGGAGGAGACGGGGGAAGCGGGGGGAGAATTGATCAATTGGTGACTGTCAACTGGTGAGCGTTGGTTATTCATAATTAAAAATTAAGAATTTATGTTACTTTTTTAATTTTTTAGTTATCATTATGTTAACAACTAAAAATCAGTAATTTTCAACAATTTAAGGATTAATTAGTAGGATGGGCTCCGCCCATCAATGCCCTAGATTTAGGGTATCAAATTAAAGAGGAAGAATCGGTTTCAAGGTTCGACCTTGAAACCAGAGAATCTAGGGAATTGATGGGCAGATCCCATCCTACATTCTGATTACTGATTACTGATGAGAATACAATTTCGCCCCTTGGCTTTGGCTTGGTATAGAGCGGCGTCTGCCTGTTTGTAAAGGGTTTGTATGTCTTGAGCGTGATCAGGAAACCCAGCCACTCCGGCACTAAAGGTGATTTTAAATGACTGACCATTCTGAGGAATAAAAGATTGTTGACTTAATCGTTCTAGAACTTCTGTTAATCTACGTTGCCCATCTTGCTGATGGGTACCATACATTCCTATCACAAATTCTTCACCACCCCAGCGCCCGATCATGTCTTCCTGGCGAAAGGATTGGCGTAATAGTTTCCCGATTGAACTTAAAACGCGATCGCCCATGTCATGACCATATTGATCATTAACGTGCTTGAAGTGATCTAAGTCTAGCACAGCTAAACTAAAGGGTTTTTGATATTTTTGGGCTAATTTCAGTAATCGCGTTAAGTCTTGTAACGCTTTGCGTCGCAAACTCACCCCGGTTAGTGGATCAATATCCGTGGCTTGCCAAAGTTTCCGTTGTTGTAAGCGGATGCGGATACGGGATAACAATTCTGTTGCGACAATGGGTTTATGCAAAAAATCATCAGCCCCAGCCGCATAACTGCGTCGCATCGTTTCCACGTCGGTATGGGCGGATAACACTAAAACTGGTAATCGATTCCAACGGGGGTCAGTGCGAATCACCTTACATAAATCTAATCCACTCAAGGCGGGAACGGTTGCTGTTTCGGTTTGAGGATCACAGGACAAGTGAGTGCCTAATTCAATATCAACAATTAATAGATCCGGAGCCGTTTGTTCTAAAGTTTGCCAAAATTGTTCGGGTTGTTCCAACACAGTAATCTCATACCCAGAAGAAAGTAACAGCCATTTTAAATAATGCAGTAACTCTGGATCATCATCCACCACTAACAACCGAGGAACGGAGGGGTTAGGTTGGGGTAAGATTTGAGTGAGGGACGCTAAAATTTGAGCCGGAGCCAGCGGCTTTTGTAAAAAGCATTGACTTCCTAACCTTGCCGCCTCCACCCGAATTGCAAAGTTATCTTCTGCGGTTAACATGGCAACAGCAATTTGGGGATATTGGTGGCGAATTCGTTTCAGAAACTCTAACCCATTCTCGCTGGATGTGGGAAAGTTCAGATCCAAGATCATGCCATCAAAATGTCTCTGATTGAGTAGTTGCTCGGCTTGAATTAGATCGAGGGCGATATCCGTGTTAATTCCCCAGCTAAAGGCTTCTGCGGCAAGTTGTCGCCCTAAAGGCAAATCATCATCAACAATTAGCACAGAAATACTAGAGATCAGGTTGTGATCGGTCTGTTCTAACGTTTCGGGGATTGAATCTGCTAGCAATTGTTGGTTTGTACCCTTATCCTTTCTGCGTTCCAGTTCAGAACTGACCTCTCGAAGCGGTAAAAAATCCGGTTTCGCCGCTTGGGTTGGGGCGGAAGCGGGGTCAGAGCTTGGGTTTTCGACGCTTAAGGAGAGAGTCCCCTTGAGATCTTGCTCAACACGGGTAATCAGTGCTTTGAGTTGTTGGGCTTCCAGAATTCCTAATGGTTCCGGGCGTCGCAGAATTTGTTGAATTTGACGACAAAGACGAGAGGCTGCTTCGAGTCCAAAGCTACCAATGGAACCGATCAGGGTATGGGCTTCTCGTTCCGCTTGCTGTTGGACTTGTGGCGTGAGGGTTTGTTGTTCGATCTCAAGAACCACTTGTTGAATCATCTTCAGGCGATCGCCATAAGCAGGACGGCATTCTTCCCACAAGGCTTGCAATTCTAAGGGAATCAGGCAAGAAATTGCCGGGGTAACTGCTATTTTCTGTTCGATTGTCTGCTTGGGTTTCTGTGTCTTAAGTTTTGGATCTTTGTCTTGGGTATCTGGAGATTTCAGTCGATATCCTAATTTATAAATGGTTTCTAAAATATCTTCTGCACCACTTTGTTTTAATTTTTTTCTGAGTCCTTTAATATGGGCTCTAACCGTTGCCTCGGTTGGGGCTTCTTCCCCTATCCATAGGCGCTCCAGTAAGCGATTTGAGTTAAAAATCTGGTCAGGATTCCGCAAAAACAATTCTAAAAGTTCATATTCTTTGGAGGTGAGAATAATAGGTTTTCCTTGATAGGTGACTTCGCAACTGCTGGGGTTCAGACACAAGTCTCCCCACTCTAATAACAATGATGGTGTTCCTTGATGGCGGCGTAATAAAGCTCGAATTCGAGCTAAAAGTTCTTCTAAATTAAAGGGTTTAACCACATAATCATCGGCGCCTGCATCAAGAGCCATGACTTTGTTGGTGACAGCATCAACCGCCGTCATCAGCAGGATGGGAGTATTCCAATTAAGATTGAGTGTAGAGGAGCGACGACTTCGCAGTTGTTGACAAAAGCGGAAGCCGTCTAACTTGGGGAGCATTAAATCTAAGAGGATCAGATCATAGGTAGAGGTTTCAGCCAAATTCCACCCCATTTCGCCATCAGTTGCGAGTTCAACTTGATAATGTTGCTTGACTAAAGTTGTTTCAATGAGTTGAGCTAGCTGGTGATCATCCTCTACACAAAGAATTTTCACTCGATTATACCTTTTCCTGTTGTTTAGAGGGGGGGGGTGAATTCTGGGGATGAATTGATATTTTATAATTTTACAAGTTAAAGCGATTTTTTCTAAGAGCGGCAACCCTTAGTAAGATTTTGTTACTTTTAAAGATTTCCCAGACATAAAACTCAACAAACACTGAAGTTTAAGCGGCGGATACTAAAACAGAAGAACGAGGCGTCGATTTGATCCGACTGGTTAAGGAGGAAACGGTCAACAGAGCCGGACTAGGTTCGGTTAAGGGGATTTCTTCCCAGCAATTGCGACAGAACCAGTATAATTGGCGGTGACGCACCTGGCGAATCATGACGTGAGAGCAGCAAGGACAGTTATTCATAAAAGTTGACCAGATTTATTCAAAAGTTACTTTAACTGGAAATTTCAATCTTGAGGATGGATTGAACCTTACAGTAATTAAAACTAAACCTTAGTTGTGAAGAATTTATGAAGGCGGGGAGAATTCCGGAAAAATTACATATTTCTACACATATTTTTATATTTTGATCGATCTGGGTTATCGAGGCTGGGTTCTGACCCTGACCCGTCGGGAACAACCGATTAAAATTTAAGTTTTGCTGCGATTCGGTTTAAGTTGAATTTGAAAAAATCAGTGTTATTTATTTTACTATGAATTTAACAAAATTGAAAAAAAATTCAGGAATTCTTTAGGAGGAAACCCGGAGACAAGGAGAGGAGGGACAAGGGCAGAAGGGAATAATTTTCTACGTGACGGGGGAGTGTCAAATTTGCTAATTTAAATTTATTCACAATATTTCAGTAACAACGGAGACAAAATGCCGCTAAGTGAAAATGCTGGGCAGTTAATTATTGTTGGGGGCGCAGAAGACAGAAGCAAAGACTCTCTTATCCTACGAGAATTTGTGCGACGCTCAGGTGGGCATCAAGCCCGAATTGTCGTGATGACGGTGGCAACACAACTTCCTGGAGAAGTGGGCGAGGATTATATTAGAACCTTTCAAGATATTGGGGTTGATGATGTTCGCGTGGTGGATACACCTGACCGAGAAGCCTCTAATAATCCAGAAGCCTTAAGTGCGATTGAAAAATCAACCGGAGTATATTTTACAGGAGGAAATCAAGCTCGAATTACCAGTTTGCTTCGAGATTCAGAAATTCATCATCTCCTTCACAAACGCTTGGCTGAAGGCATTGTCATCGGTGGCACCAGTGCCGGGGCGGCGATGATGCCTGATATGATGATTGTGGAAGGGGAGTCGGAAACGAATCCTCGGATTGATGTAGTCAAAATGGAACCGGGGATGGGGTTTTTACCTGGGGTGGTGATTGACCAGCATTTTGCTGAACGGGGTCGCATGGGACGTCTACTCTCGGCCGTTGCCCAACAACCTGTCAATTTAGGGTTTGGAATTGATGAGAATACAGCCGTTGTGGTACAGGGGACAGAATTTGAAGTAATTGGTGTGGGTGCTGTTACCGTTGCTGATGTTTCAGAAATTACGCATACTAATCTTGATCAAATTTTACGGGATGAGGATTTAGCCCTTTGTAATGTGAAACTGCATATTCTTCCGCACGGTTATCGATACGATTTGAAAAAACGCGCTCCGATTGTCTAAGAAAAGGCAACAGAGCAAGAGAATTTTCCCTTTTGATTTTTATTCACACTGTTCGTAGAGTTAAGAGGCTGAAGGTTCTAAGATCTCAGGATTAAGACTATAGAAGGAACTCAACACCCAGTACAATGAATGGTTGAGTTTGATAGTTTTATTTTAAGATTTTTACGAATAATTTATCCTAGATTTCAGCAAGATTTATGATTTCCATAACGCAAATTCACTTAAAAAATTCCTGTCATTAGACAGAGGTTTTGAACAAGCTGCGATCGCTATCTTGATCAGAGGAGATCCATAAGTAGCACACTATGCAGCTAAAACCTATTCATGAACAGGTTGTTGCGGTCGTTGGCGCATCGAGCGGCATTGGTCGAGCAGCAGCACTCGAATTTGCGAAAAAAGGAGCCAAAGTCGTTGTCTCTGGTCGCAGTGAAGCCAAAATCGCATCTTTGGTTGAGGAAATTCGGAGCTTTGCGGGTGAAGTTACCTCTATTATTGCGGATGTGACGGTTTTGGAGCAAGTCAAAGCGATCGCAGACAAGGCCGTTGAAGTGTACGGACGGTTAGACACTTGGGTTCACGTCCCGGCTATTGCGGTTTTTGCACCGTTTGATCAAACCACCCCAGAAGAGTTTCAACGAATTATTGATGTGAGTCTGATGGGGCAAGTTTATGGAGCCATGGCTGCTCTCCCCCATTTGAAACGGGAAGGACGGGGTGCTTTAATTCATGTCTCTTCAATGGAAGGTCGGCGCTCGCTACCTTTACAAAGTGCTTATGGTGCCGCCAAACATGGGGTTGAGGGTTTTTTAGAGTCGTTGCGGGTCGAATTAAAGCACTCTGGCATTCCCATTAGTGTTACCAGTATTATGCCTGCGGTGATTAATACGCCATTTTGGAATAATGGTCGAACTCGTTTAGGGGTGAAACCCGCCGGAATTCCCCCTTATTATGATCCAAGATTGGTGGCGGATGCAATTGTTTATACGGCTTCCCACCCAACCCGTGATTTCTTAGTGGGAGATAGTGCCAAAATCTTAGATGTTTTACAGCGACTTTCTCCAGGTTTGGTTGATGCGTTATTACTCTTCATTGGTTTTCCCCTGCAACGATCAAATCAACCGAAAACGGACGAGGCTCCTGATAATTTTTATGAGCCAATTCTAGAAAATACTCAAGTAGATGGGGATTACAGTTCTTGGGTTATTCCTAGTTTTTTAGATGGGTTTGATAAAAATCCGGCGTTAAAATGGGGAGCGATCGCTAGTTTAGTCGCCCTAGCTCTTTTAGCTGCCCAAACATTTAACGAGGAAGGGTTTATTTAATTAGGAGGCAGCGAGCGCTCTTAGGCAGGAGGCAGGAGGTAAGAGGAAGAAGGGAGGAAAAATAGTCTCTTTGTCCCCTATTTAAACTGTTCCTTGGTGCCTAGTCCCATAACAGAATAATTTGTCTAAGCCCATGAAACAGTCCTGTCTTCATGCTTCTGTCTGTTAATAAGTAACTGTATTGATGCGATTAATGATTACGGATTACTGATTAATGATTACTGATTAATGAAACAAATACTCTTTCTCAGGATAGATGAACGAAGCCTAATCCTAGATTAAATTTTAGTTATAGCTTTTGAATAACAAAAGTCATAACAAAGAGTAACAATGCTAAATTTTGTGTGAGAAAGTTGCCTTAAGTCAACGCTCCCCAAGTTGGTTCTTGGAGAGCGTTTTCAATGGGTGAACAATTCGGAATTCGGGTGTTAGGTAGAGAACAGAACCGGATTCAGATTAGCAAATTTAAAATGCTACGGACGGAAGACAAATAATAAATTAACCCCGTACCATTTTAAAGTAATTTTGCCAAAATTGCTGTTGGGCTTCCAGGGACAGACGAGTTAATAAACCCTGGAGTTCAAGGGAACCTGTGATCACTTGCTCTTGGAATTCCAAGGCGTTGTCAAAACTCTTACGGGCGTTGGGCATATTCATATTAGGCATTTCACCCATCGCCGGAGTCCACGTCTTCAAAAACTGCCGTTGGACTTCGCTCCATTGGCTAAAAGCTTGCTCCATTCCATTCATAAAAACCATTGAAACGCTCCTTGAATTGAGGTTATGATTTTCTAACTGTAATTTACTGCTTTTCTGAATTTTATTCAAGCCTAGAAAATTATTTTATAAAAGTTTATTCCTTGAAAACTTAAAAGCCGCCTACCCTTTTTAGAAAAATGTTTACAGTGATAAGGGAGGGATAGGTTAAACAGAAAAACCTTTCTCTACAGATTCAGTTTTAGCAGATATTCAGGAAAAGGGTATTCCCGATGAAAGTTCAACAACAGCAAATCAATCTTAATGGTTTATCGATCCGCTATTGGGAAGCAGGAACGGAGGGTTTACCCCTAGTGTTATTACATGGTACAGGTGAAAGTTCCCTCGATTGGAGTTGGGTAATTCCCAAACTTGCTGAGAAATATCACGTTTATGCACCAGATTTTCCAGGGACAGGGGACAGTTCTAAACCCATCCGCGAGTATTCGTTGGATTATCTGACCCAGTTTGTAACTGATTTTGTACAAGTGTTAAATTTAGAACGAATTATTATAGCGGGTAATTCTTTAGGGGGTTTAGTATCGATGCGGTTTAGCTTATCCTACCCCGAAAAAGTTGCGGCGTTAATCTTAGTAGATAGTTCGGGACTAGGACAAGAAATTCATCCTTTATTATCTACCTTAACGATTCCTGGGTATGGAGATGGGGTGATTCAGGGTGCTAAAACCCCTTGGGGGTCTATGTTGCGATCGCGATCGCGTTCTTTAGTTATCTTTAATAATCCTGCCAAAATTCCTGCCGAATGGTATGCAGACCAGGAACGTTTGGCGCAAACCTATGGCTATTTAGAAGCGAATCTTTCAACGTTACGCGCTCAACTTCACCCCTGGGGACAATATGCGGTAATGCGGGACAAATTAGAGCATTTAAAAATGCCAACTTTAGTGATTTGGGGAATGAATGACTTAATTGTGCCAAAATCTCACGCAGAAGCCGCAGTGAAGCGTTTACCTCAAGGAAAAATGGTATTAATCCCAAATTGTGGTCATATTCCCAATGTTGA
>JBMDYE010000629.1:0-2273 GCA_048595135.1 Planktothrix sp.
AGTGTTAGGTAAAGAAACTACAAACGTTAAGCGGTAGCCAGCAGAGGAGGTGTAAGAACAATCAGTTTTCCTTCAGGACTAATGATGTAACTTCCAGGTCTGAAGAATTCTCGAACATCGGTAATTCGTAAATGCTTGAGATTCAAACTTCCATAGGCATAAGAAACCCAGAACTGATTAATCCACAGATATTCACAGAGATAAAAGGCATCTTGGGGGTTATAACATTCCGGCGCTAATAGTCCAAAACATCCTTTCTGATATTCCCGAACTGGCTTTCCTAACATTTCCTGAGAATGACGACTAATCACACAGAAATCTGCACCAGGAAAAGCAGAATGAATTGTCCAAAGAATGGGATGACATTTGTACGGATTAGGATATAACGGTTCATCATTGTACTTAGGAAGTTTACGCATTGTTGACTCCAGAAAAAACAACTGAAGCCAACAAGCGGTAGCGAATTATCCGAATAGATTTAACTGTTTTGGCGGTTCTTCATAGCTAATTTCTAACGATTTAGGATTAAAGATTATTAACGGTAACTTTGCTTTCCTTGCCATTTGAACTGTTAGATAAGTTCCACCCGTTTCTCGTCCATCCCAAACAGCAAGGCACAGTTGAGAATTCTTAACCAACCAGTTATCACGACCTTGCATCACACCTTGTTCATATTGGGGATAGAGAATCTTGATTTCTGTTGCTTGACCTAGTAGCTGGCGATAAAGAAACTGTTGTTTGTAAGTCCATAATCTTGATTGATCTGAACAAGGTAGAATAGCTTTCCAAGTTAGATAACGTTCAGTCCAAATAATGGCGGCTAAAGTATCAGTTCCCAGTGCCATTCCTGTTAGAAAATTTGTGATTCCTCGCTCAATTGCTAAGTTAGTTAGTTGATTAATCCCTTGACGAACAATGGGATAGTCAACAGTTCTATGTCCTGTAATAAATGCAGTGTTCATTAAGTTATGTTAAAAACAGCGAAACCCTGTGGCGGTAGCAAATAAAATAAGCCCCTGGTTTTCCAGAGACTTAGATTTTGTTTAAAAAGGATTATTTTGAAGATACCAATTAACAAACCTTAACACCAATTCTGCTATTGGCTTATCATATTGGCTTAAATACCAAATAGTTACTTCATTGTTTCTTTTAACTTGTTCAGTTAAGCTAATTAGCCAGTAATAATTATCCAGTAGTTTATTCTCTTGAACTGCCCACCAAAGTAACTGTCGTTTTTCTTCAAGAGTTTGACCAGGGAGATTGCGGACAGGTAATCCTCGTGCTTTCTTACTCGCCCAAGTTGATAAAGCGATATTGTTGCCTCTGTAACCAATCAGGAAGTTAGTTTTGATAAAATGCTTCTCTTCTTCACTGGTCATGGGAATATACTCACCATCTTTATCTTTACGGAAAAATTGCCCTGTACTTGAATTAATGCAATAGTCTCTTTCTTTGATGTTTCTGATTTTAATCATGATAAATTCTCTCCTGAATTAGCTTAAGATAAGTAAAGAAAAAAAAGAAAACCCCCTAGAAAGCCAGGGGGAATTGAATCTATAGGAGGCTACGAAAACCTTTCGCTTCGTTCAGTTTCCAAAACACCAAACTAAATCTTTCTACACTTTTAATCTCTGTAATCGCATGAAGGATTTTACAATTAAATTCAACAATATCGCCATCGTTTAACAAATAATCTTGCTGTTCTGGTTCACCATAACTAAAGATTGCTTCACCTAAATTAACGCTGACCGCTTTCGCTTCTGCATAGGTATGATCTCGATGTAAACCGATTCTGCCATCACTGGTTTTACCATTATCTAATTGTCCGCCAAAAGTTAACAAACCGATGTCACAGCCGGGATAAACTCGCTGGGAAAAGTCCCAAATGCGCTGATCAAAATAACCTTTCGTCAAGTTATCATTTCTGAAATCAACATCATGAAATAACCATAACCGATATCTGCCTTTCGCATAGTTACTTTTATCTGCAATTAAATGTTCTTTCATGTTCCGACACCAATCTCTCAAAGCTTCAGGATTGTCAACTTTATTAATCAATTTAATATCCGTAGAAAAGCCGGATTTAGTGGTCATAGCAAATGCTCCAATAAACAACTACTTTCTGTTGGCGATAGCCTTCCTGTCAGTTAGATTGCAGTGAAAAATTAAACCCCTAGTTCATGTTGCTGTTGAATAGGGGTTAACTGATTACTTAATATTGAATTGCTTCAGAATGTCGTGATATTTCTGATTACCTTCTGGGGTAGCATTAT
>JBMDYE010000630.1:0-1602 GCA_048595135.1 Planktothrix sp.
TTGAGGTGAGTTTAACAATTCTGGGGAAGGAGATTGATTAATCGGTTCCTCAAAAACAGCACCTATATTAATCGAAGTTTCTCCAAATAGGGGAGTAGTAACCGGATAAAGATATTCTGCTTCTGGCCCACCAATTCCCGCAGCAGACCCCGACACATAAAAACAATGATTCTGAGAATTTCGATAAATAATTTCATAGCCAGGACGACGGGAAGTTGAAGGTTGTATTGTCAATTTAGATAAGTTAAAGCCGTTGGGAATATAACGAGGAACTGCAACGGAAATCCCCAAACTTTTGAGGGATTGAATTTGAGAATTATTAAGATTTCCGGGTGAATTGGCTAAAGTAGGGAGAATCATCCCTAAGATCGTTGAAAGTGTTGTTGCTGCGATCGCACGGCTCCAGAAAATATGTTTTTGCATCTTGAATGTCCTTACATTTATTAATGAGTCTTATTTTCGTTATAGCAACTTTGGAAGTTAAAGTACATGAATATTTATGATTATTCAAACATTAAAGATCGCAACCTGGAACCTGGAGCATCCAAAACCGAATAGTTGGAAAAAGAAACCAGCAATAATAGACCAAATTCAAACTATCAATGCTGATGTTTGGATCTTAACGGAAACTAACAACCTTGCGATTGATTTATCATCCTTTGGTTATGCAAAATTTTCATCCACAGAATATGAACATAAAGGATTACAGCAAAATGCTTACACCACAATCTGGTCAAAAATACAAGCTTCTACTCAAGTGATTAAAACGTTTGATCGAGACATTTCTGTTTGTATTAAAGTAAATTTAAAAGACTACAATCTGTTAATTTATGGAACAATTATTACTTGGCATGGCGATCGCGGAAGTGATGGAAAATCCAAGAACTGGGAGGAACATTATCACTCAATTGAGCAGCATGGAAATGATTGGGAGCAGATCATGAAAATGAATCCTAATTCCAAACTCATCATTGCTGGAGATTTCAACCAATCAAGAGACGGTTCAGGCTGGTACGGAACTCGAAAGGGAATAGATTCATTAACTCGTCAGCTAAACCGCAATAATCTTATTTGTATAACTGATAAGGTTAAACCCCAAAAACGGCACAACATTGATCACATTTGTATGAGTCAAGAATTACAGTCTAATTGCAAAGCCGACCTTTGGGAAAATATCTCTAACAACAATGTCATCATGAGTGATCACAACGGTGTCTTTGTCGATCTAAGAATTGCAAGCACACCGTAAATTGAATTTAACTTGCTCATTGAACTTATTTTCAATTAAAATAGGTCAGAAATGATATTAACTCCAAATTACCTGCTATGAATACCCATATTTTAGAACATCTCGTTAGTTTAGAAGAAATTCGTTCAGGACTTCCCAATATTTGCGGCTGGGAAAGAGAACTGCAATCAATTGTCAATCATAATCAACTTGTTGCTTTACCTTATACCAATCTCAACTTAGACACCATTACGGCTGGATTTGCTTGTGCGTTACATTTCCATCAACCGACAATTCCCGCAGGATTTAATGGGGAATTAATTAGTAATTTACAATATATGTTTGAACATCCCCAAGAAGGCGATAACCACAAC
>JBMDYE010000631.1:0-6758 GCA_048595135.1 Planktothrix sp.
ACGGACATAGGCATAATAAGCTTTCGTCATATACAGTTGGGCAATATCCGTCATTCCTTGTTGTAAATAAAATTCTCCAGCTTGTTCATAAGCTAAGGCTTCTTCCTGTAAATACTGATGTTCTTTAGCTCCTTTAATCGCTTTTTCATAACTATTAATTGCTTGCCACTTTTTTCCTAAAATCTTCGCTTTTTCAGCGACAATTAAATCATATTTATGCTCATAATTCATCGGAGCATAATTCGCCCATTGTTTCAGTTGATTTTGATAGTCTTTGACCTGTTTTAAAGTTTGATTTTTTTTGGTTTTATTCACTTTGGGATAAACCGCTAACAAGGTTAATGCCGCATAAAAAGGATATTGCCCACTCGGTAATGCGCCCATTACTGCTGACCAATAAGATTGGGCAATTTGCACCTGTTCACAGGCTTTTTCATAATCTTTAAATAAATAATAAAGTAAGGTTTTTGCTAAATGGAAACAATAGAGAGCAGTTCGATTATTTTTTTGTTGTAAATTTTCCAGTTCTGTTTCGTTCCAAACAGTTCCCGTTAGGATTAGAGGGTCGGGCGTTAACCCTAATAAATTTTCTACCAGTTGCCCCCAAACCTTAACAAAATCTAAGGGAAATTCTTGTTTATAATTTTGAATTAAGCGAATATAGGGGATTTGTTTCTGTTGAACACTTTCTAAGGGTTCTCCCACTAAAAAGACATAGGAACAATAGTTGAGAGAAGAATAACTTGCATATTCAATATTTCCCGTTTCTAAACTCAGTTGAACATTATCAGACAACCCCTCTAAACTATTTCGAGCCGGTTCTTTCCAGTGGCGAATAAAGACATTAAATAAATCATTCAATTTACAATTAATGTCAGAAACGGGAAATTGATTTAAAATTTGTAAGGCTAGCTGTCCAAATTGGTACCCCCTTTCAATTTGGGATAAAAATCCACAGAGTAACATTCCATAAAACCCATAGGAAAACGCCGCAATGGGAGAGTTACCCACTTGTTGGCAAATCTCAACCATTGTAAAAGCTAAGGATGGCAAAATTTCAGGTCTTGCTACAATTACAGGGGCAAACAATATCAATAAAGTCTTTAAAATTATCGCGGACTTTATATCACTCATCACCGGACGTTGATAGAGGTCTTCAAGATTTAAAATCTCTGGAGGCTCGTTGATCAGTTCCACCTCGAATAATTCTAACGTTTTTAATCCTATTTCTATCGCCCTATCCATTCGATGTTGAGCAATATTCATTAAAATTTCTAAGTGATGAATGGTCGCTTTTTCGATTAATTTTTGAGTATGTTTCAGTAAAAGTTGAATATATTCCTGTGCTGTTTGAAAATCTGTACTTAAGTAGGCAATTTCTGCCAAAGATTGATAAAGATTAAAGGTTAAATGATCATGGGTTTTCCAACTGTTCTTCGGTAAAAGTGCTAATCCTTGTTTCAAATAGTTCTCAGCCATCAAATAACACATCGAAATTTTGGCTTTTTCTCCCGCTTGCCAATTTAACACCGCTAACTTAATTTTTTCTTCTGAATCCGAAATTAAATTGACCCCTTTATTATATTGATTAACGATATTAAATAACTGTTCAATGAATTGATCACCAGAGGTATTTTGATATAAAAATCGACCTATTTTTAAATGAATTTCTTGTCTTTCTTGAAACTCTAATAAATTATAGGTGGCTTCTTGAATTCGGTCATGTTGGAATTTAAACCCCACTTCATAAGCCATTTCAAGGGCTAATTGTTCCCCTAAACTTAAGGAAAAATTATCATCATTAGGTAAATTTTTTAATGGAAAAGCCACCCCATCTCCAAATAATTTATAATCTTGATTAATGGGAATAATTAGATCTTCTTGGATAGCCATCCATAAATGAGCAATAGTTTGCTCAGGAGAACGTTCTGCTAAAATGGATAAAATTCCTAAATTAAAAGAATGTCCAATACAAGCCGCTAATTTTAAGACAATCTTGCTTTGGGGAGGAAGATGGCTAATACGATGAGCCATGATTTCGACAACATTATCTGTTTTCTTTTTCTCCTGAATCGTTGAGATATCATATTGCCATTGTTTTTTAAACTTATTAAACCAAAGTAATCCTTCTTGATATAAGTTTTTTAAAAATTCTAATACAAAAAAAGCATTTCCTTGGGTTTTCTGATACAATAATTCTGCTAATCTTTCACTTTTGTTTAAAGAACAACTTAAGGTATCTGCCACTAAAGATTTTATTTCGGTTTTATTTAAGTTATTAACTTGAATTTTTCTGACTACCCCTCTTCTTTCTTCGATTTTGTTTAAAGTCAGCATTAAAGGATGACTGTCTTGAACTTCGTTATCTCGATAAGCGCCAATAATTAATAAATGATGGATTTTAACTTCGCAGGTTAAGCCATAAAGCAGATTTAAAGAGGCTCGGTCAGACCATTGTAAATCATCAATAAATAAAACTAAGGGGTGTTGCGCTGTACAAATGGCTTGCACAAAGTTCTCAAATACAATTTTTAACCGATTTTGGGCATCTTGAGTTCCCACGTCAGGGACAGGCGACTGTTGACCAATGACTAATTCTAAGTTAGGAATTAAATCAATTAAAATCTGTCCATTGGTTCCTACCTTTTCTAAAATTTTGTTTCGCCATTTTAACAATTTAAACTCAGGTTCACTGAATAACTGATGACAAAATTCATTAAACGCTTGACACAGAGCAAAATAAGGAATGTGACGTTGGTATTGATCAAATTTTCCTGAGATAAAATAACCGCGTTTTTCGGTAATCGGTTTATAGATTTCTCGGACTAACGCCGATTTTCCGGTTCCTGTATAACCCCTAACCAAAACTAATTCGGTTTGGGTACAAACTTCATCGGTTAATAACAGCCTTGTAGCGCGCTCAAAGGCTGTTAATAACGCTTCAATTTCTTTTTCCCGTCCATATAATTTTTGAGGAATGGTTAAAGATTGTGAAAAATCTTGACCCCCTAAAGAAAATTGTTGAATTTTTCCTTCCGTTTGAATTTGCTCTAAACAAGTTTCTAAATCCGTTTTTAATCCCCAAGCAGATTGATACCGTTCTTCCGCATTTTTCTGCATTAATTTTAAAATAATCTCAGAAATTTGGTTGGGAATTTTGGGGTTAATTTCCTCTGGCGGAATCGGTTTTTTAGCAATGTGACAATGAACTAATTCTAAGGTATCGTTTCCTTGAAAAGGCAATACCCCTGTTAATAATTGATACAAGGTTACGCCTAAAGAATAGAAATCGGTACGATAATCAATCCTGCGGTTCATTCGCCCCGTTTGTTCGGGAGAAATATATAAAATTGTTCCTTCTAAAATTTGGGGATTTTGAAACGGAGAGTTCTCCTGCGACAGAACGGTTGAAATCCCAAAATCGATAATTTTAACGATTCCTGTCTTCGGATTTAAAACAATATTACTCGGATTAATATCTTTATGAATAATATGATGAGTGTGAATTTGTCCTAAGGTTTCCGTAACGGAAATTGCCAGATTTAGAAAATCTACCATCTCTAATTGTCCGGCTAAATTCAAAAGACTTAAAGATTCTCCCCCAAAATCTTCTAACACCATCACTAATCGTTCATTCAGAGTGTCTAGATGATAAGCTTTGACCACCCCAGGTAAATTTAAATTGTGGGTAACTTCATATTCTCGCTTAAACCAAGCAACCCGTTTTGGTGAAGGATAAGCTTCTTTTAAAAGCTTCAAAATGACCGGTTGCTGATCTTGCGTTTGATAGCCTCGATAAATTAAAGAGTTATTACTTTCATAAAGTTTTTGAGTAAATTGATAAGATAAGGAGTTTTTTAACATAATTTTAATTAACAACCTTCCTAAACTTTGATTGACAGAAACAAAACTGATGAACCTCATGGGTAAAAACCTAGTTTCCCATCGGGACTTCAGGGTAAATGCTGGATGTTCTATGCAGAAACCAGATTTTTGTATCCGTTATTAAAGAATGATTATTAATACTTAAAATTGTCTGACAACTGACCCAGAAGAAATTTAAAAACCAACTTCCTGATTCAGATTTTGTCGATACAATCCTGATTTTTCATTACAAACTCGGTTTCTGCACAAATTTTAAGCCGGATTGGAATTACAGAGGGGGGGAAACCGATGGATAATGAATAAAAAACTTCTACTGGGCTTAAGTTTTTAAAATTTCCCTAAAACGGATTGGGATGGGATCAGCAATTCAATCGTTAGTGACCTGCGATCGCACCCTTAATAAAATTATACGTTAATAACAGGATGAAAATTTTAGCGTAAAAGTTGACGAATTAATTGATCAGCTTGGCTACCGTATCCCCCCCCAAACAAATTAAAATGATTTAAAATATGGTAGAGATTGTACAGAACTTTACGCTGTTCATACCCGTCCTCAATCGGAAAAACATCATTATAACCTTGATAAAATGCCAGGGGAAACCCCCCAAATAATTCAGTCATAGCTAGATCCACTTCTCGATCACCAAAATAAGTTGCGGGATCAAAAATAACGGGTTCCCCGTCAGCAGTCACTGCTGCATTTCCACCCCATAAATCCCCATGAACTAAGGATGGTTTGGGAACATAACCTGCTAAAATTTCAGGAATTTTTTCTAGTAATTTTTCACCTTTTTCAAAGGTTCCACCTCGCCGTTTTGCCAATTTTAACTGATAACCAATGCGATGTTGTTGCCAAAATTCGCTCCAATTTTTTGTCCAAAAATTAATCTGAGGAGTGGAACCAATTGTATTATTAATTTCCCATCCAAATTGATGATGTCCAGGGTAATTATTAGGGGCTGTCCATTGATGTAACAAGGCGAGTTTCTGCCCCATTTCTTCCCAAGCGAGTTGATTCGGTTTTCCTCCTAAATCTAACCATTCTAAAACCAAGTAGGCGGAATTTCCTTCGGTTCCCCAACAGATAGGCTGCGGAACTCGGATTGTTTGAGTTTGGGCCATTTGTTTGACGCCTAACGCTTCCGCTTCAAACATGGTAATTTCCGACGCTTGATTGAGTTTCACAAAATAGGTGCGAGACTGATCACTAATGCGATATCCTTGGTTTATACAGCCTCCACCAACAGAACGGCGATCGCAAACCTGAAACGTTTCTCCAGTCACTTGAGTAATCTGTTCAGCAATTTGATCCCACATCATTATTGATCTATTAAAAAAAATTAGAAATTTTACTTTTTTAATAGTATATCAATCTTAATCCGATTCCGTAAATATACGGTAGATTTAATTTTCCCCACGCCGTATTATTGTTGATAATAGCTTGTTTTGAAACAATCTATATTAACTGCTTTAGGAGTCAGGAATGGTCAATTTTTATCACAACCAGCCTAATTTATACCCAGTTGCCCAACAAGGAAATGCCATTGCAATCGCCCTTTTATTGAATCGTCAGTTAGAATCTAAAGGCATTACTACTAAAGCAACAGTCACTTCAGATTGTCTTAAATTAATGGTGGAATCTGCTCAAATTCCTCCGCAACAACTGGTGTTAGAATGGCTCAAACAGAACCTTAAGAATATGGGGTTAAAAACAATTAATACGGTGATTGTTTATGGCAGGAAAAATGGCAGAGATATTCCCGATTGGCAGGGAGAATTTGCGTTAAACTCTGAATCAAATTTACCTGCATTTCCCTTAGAATCAAGGGGAGAAGATGCCCCGTTCAATCCGGTCATTCATCATTATGAAAGACATCATTAACACGAAATGAATGGCAAACCCATTTTCTTCAATCTGCCAAAACCGCTATTGAAACCACTCAAGAAGGATTACAAACGGGAAAAGAACATCTCAAACAACAGGTTTTCAACGGGTTAGGACGGTTATCCCCTGACAAATCCTCCCCCTAAAGGCGACGAAACCGTTAATATGAAGGAATGTAACGCTATCCTTCAGAAATCCATTTAATCATGTATATCTTTGGACTGGGTAAAAAGACGAAAATGCCTTCTTCCTCTGACGCCTTACCGGGACGGACGGAAGCCATGCCTGTTGTGAACAAACATTATGTGAATGGCAACCCCATTAAAGCTCCTTTTCCGGAAGGTTTACAACTGGCGATGTTTGGAATGGGCTGTTTCTGGGGTGCAGAACGTCGATTTTGGCAGCAAGACGGCGTGTTTAGTACGGCCGTTGGCTATGCAGCCGGACTTACTCCTAACCCGACTTATGAAGAAGTTTGTAGCGGTTTAACCGGACATAACGAAGTGGTTTTGGTGGTCTATGATCCGAAAAAAATCAGTTATGAACAACTGTTAACGGTGTTTTGGGAAAGCCATAACCCTACTCAAGGAATGCGTCAAGGAAATGATGTGGGGACGCAATATCGTTCTGGCATTTATGTGTATTCCGAAGAACAACGACAATTCGCAGAAGCATCACGAGATACTTATCAAGCAGCCCTCAAGGAAGCAGGTTACGGAAGCATCACAACAGAAATTATTGATGCCCCGGAATTTTATTATGCCGAAACTTACCATCAACAATACCTCGCTAAAAACCCCAATGGTTACTGTGGTTTAGGCGGCACTAAAGTTAAATTACCCGGGGCAAATAATTTACAATCTTCTTGTTAGAAGGCAGGAGGCAGGAGGCCGAGGGCAGGGGGCAGAAGGAGAAAGAAGAAAGAAACAACAACAAAAGAAAAAAAGTTTACTTGTCCTCCTGGTCTTATCTTCCTCCAGCCGCCAGC
>JBMDYE010000632.1:0-2171 GCA_048595135.1 Planktothrix sp.
TGCCACAACCCATCAAACTTGAGCAAGGGGAACTCGATGAACAGGCGATCGCAGCATCTCTAAAATGGCTCAAAGGTCAGCGCATTTGGGGAAACTTGCCAGAAACGGCGATGGTCTCCGACCAGCCGGAGGCTATCGCAGCCATTGCCCAAGCCTTCCAGCCCTTTCAAGTGGAAGCTGGAACCCCCATCTACCGAGAAAAACAAACCCCCATCGGGCTTTATTGGCTCAAACAAGGAAAGGTGGAAATCTTCCGACAGTCCCCCATCGGTAAATTGTCTATTTGTTACCGCCATCCTGGAGATTTATTTGGCTATACCTTAGTTGCCAGTTCCGAGGGAACCTATCACAGCAACGCCACCGCACTGACCGCCAGTGAAATCTTATTTTTACCTCAGAAAAAGTTCTTAGAACTGGTGACAGACTATCCCCTCATTCAACAGGCGATCCATGTTCTGTTAATGCAGGATTTAGATGATTTGACCAGTCGCATTGCTTGGGAAGAAGAACGCATCCGAGGTTTACAACCCTATATTCAAGATCTTCCCATCGGGGAAATGATTCTCGGTTCTAGCAAGGCGACCCAAAAACTCACTCAAAAAATCGACGAAGCCGCATCTAAGCTAACGCCTGTGGTGTTTCAAGCTCAACCCGGTACCGGAAAAACCTTTTTAGCGGGACTGATCCACCTCCATTCTGAACTCGCAGATCGACCCTTTGCTGAATTAGATTGTGCCGAACTCTCCCGCAGTGTTGATGGCAAACTAAATACTGATGTTTTGTTTGGGAGAACAGGCAAGCAATCGGGTATTTTGGAATTATTAGAACAGGGAACCTTATTATTAGATAACATTCAAGTCTTAAGTGAAGCTGATCAAACTCGGTTAATTCACTACCTCAAAACTGGGTTTATTATTCCCAATCATGGCATTTTACATCATCAATTATCTGATCAACCGCCTCAACCCGTCCCCTCTGAGGTGCGTTTAATTTTAGCGTCTCCTAATAAATTGAGTTTCTCCGATCTCGAAACAATTTCTATTAAACTCTTTACCCTTCCCCAACGGAAAGCCGATATTCCCGCCTTTGCAGAATATTTTCTTAATCAATTTTGTCGGGAACAAAACCGCCCCTTACTGCAATTAGATCAAGCTGATTTACGTCGCTTGATTAGTTATGATTATCCTGGGAATTTAGCAGAATTAGCCGAAATTTTGCACCGGGCTGTGATCATGACTCCCATCGGAGAATCCGTACTTCCCGAACAAGC
This sequence comes from Planktothrix sp., assembly GCA_048595135.1. Taxonomy (GTDB): domain Bacteria; phylum Cyanobacteriota; class Cyanobacteriia; order Cyanobacteriales; family Microcoleaceae; genus JBMDYE01. The sequence goes on from JBMDYE010000632.1 coordinate 1,271, forward strand.
TTTATGGTCAGTACAATCAACGAAAAACGCCTTTCGGATTGACTTACTCACCCATGTTCCGGGGTTACGAGAATTTTTCCTAAGTCGTTGGTATCCCCAAGCCATTTGGATCAAGATGATGGCTGTTTTTGTGCCTGTTACTCTTTTAGGATTTATCGGTTCCCAATCACGAGAAAGCAGCATCACCCTTAACTTATTTTGGGCCTGGTGGTGGCCTGGTTATTTATTTTTATTCGCCTTTGTGGGGCGGCTTTGGTGTGCGGTTTGCCCATTTATGATTATGGGGGAATGGATGCGTCAACTGTCCCTATGGGTATTTCCCCGTCAGCAACGTTCGTGGAATACTCAATGGTTAAACCGTTGGGGAGCCTGGATTTTATTTGCTGGGTTTGTAATGATTTATCTGTGGGAAAAACTGTGGGATTTACCTAATCATGCCTATCTTTCCGCTTGGTTATTGTTAATTATTACAGCCGGAGCAGTCATTTTTAGTGTTATTTATGAGCGTCGATTGTGGTGTCGCTATCTATGTCCGATTGGTGGAATGAATGGGATGTTTGCTAAACTGTCAATGACGGAATTACGCTCAACTCAGCAAGTTTGTGGCAGTCAGTGTAGTACCTTTGGTTGTTATCAAGGTAGTCCGAAAACACCCCTAAATTTTACTGATTCTCTTCCCAATGAAGGACAAGCGACAAACGGTTGTCCTTTGTATACCCATCCGGCTCAATTGCAAGATAATCGGGATTGTATGCTGTGTATGACTTGTTTAAAAACTTGTCCGAATCGCTCTGTACAATTCAATTTACGGTTTCCAGCCTCAGATTTATTTGATCATCAAGGATTTTGGGCAGAAGCCGCGCTGTTATTGTTATTGTTTGGGGGTGTATTAATGCACCAT
>JBMDYE010000633.1:0-3858 GCA_048595135.1 Planktothrix sp.
CCAATTAATTGAAGCGGGTTTAAAGATTTAAGAAAAAAGAGTATATTGGTTATAAATTGTGTTAGGAGAACCGGAGTTTTATTCTAAATTTGGCTTTCAAGCTTCTGTTGATTATCAAATTCAATCTCCCTTTCCAGTTCCTGAGCAATATTTTCAGGTCAAACTTCTGAAACATTATCGCCCAAGCTATCAAGGAACCGTTGTTTATCCGCCTGCATTTCTTCAAGTTTAACGCAAAACAGATAAACTCGCTATAATACCTTTATTTATTCAACCTAGAAAAAATGCTAGAAAAAGTTTATACAAATTATCGTCTTTTGCTTTTGGATCAGGAAATATTAGGAACTTTAGTGACTAAAAATGGATATATTACCGAGATTCAACCCGGTATTGTTTCTCAAGGTAAAAATGGAAATGGGGACTATTTAATGCCGGGTTTAATTGAACTGCATACGGATCATTTAGAACGATGTATGATGCCTCGAAGTAATGTTAAATGGCCGTTGCATTCAGCAGTCGTTAATCACGATCGCGATTTAATTAGTTCAGGAATTACAACGGTTTGTGATGCCATTTCTATCGGCGATTTTAAACCCACGAATACTTATTTAACGCCTTTCAAAGATATGATTGAAGGGATTACAGAAGGACAAAATACCGGACGGTTTAAAGCGGATCACCGCTTGCATTTACGCTGTGAATTATCCTATCCTTTGTTAGAAGAAACCAGCGAACGTTATTGTGAGCATCCGTTATTATCATTAATTTCCTTAATGGATCATACGCCGGGTCAGCGTCAATTTTGGGATGTTAAAAAATATGCTGATCATTATATAACGCGACATGGTGTTCCAGCAAAAGACATGGAACATTTTATTCAAACTCGTCAAGAAAACCAACAAAAATATGCGTTAAAAAATCGTCAAGCCATTGTTAATTTAGCGCATCGCCACCATATTCCTTTAGCCAGTCATGATGATTCAACCGTTGAACAGGTACAAGAATCGATTCAAGATCAGGTGATTTTAGCGGAGTTTCCCACCACTTTAGAAGCAGCAAAACTTGCCCATTTCTCCGGTTTAAAAATTTTAATGGGTGCGCCGAATTTAGTTTTAGGGGGTTCCCATTCGGGAAACATTTCCGCCTTAGATCTCGTCCAACATCAATGGGTTGATATTTTGTCTTCTGATTATGCACCCAGAAGTTTACTAGAATCAGTATTTATTATAACAAAACAAACCAATAAACCTTTATATGAAGTCCTGAAATTAGTCACGTTAAATCCTGCCAAGCTCATCAATATTGCTGAAGAGCGAGGTTGTTTAAAAGTGGGTCAAAAAGCGGATTTCATTACTGTACATTATGATAAAGTAGTCCCACAGATTACAGAAGTTTTTTGCCAAGGTGAGCGAGTTGCTTAGGGAGGATAAGAATGGCGTTAAGCCGATTTATTGTTTATGCTTGTCCAGAAGGTCTTTTAGGAGAACAAATTGAAGCGTTTTATCAACGAAGTTTAGAAGTATGCGGTGAAAATGCTGCCCATAATTATATGCCTCACTGTACTTTAGTCGGTTTTTTTGAAGATGATGAAGCCGCAATTCCGCTTTATCTGAAAACCTTAAACATGGTTTATAGTACAGCAAAAGCCATTGGGTTTCCTCTAAAAATTAAGGTTGGAAAACTGACATTTAAACCGAATTGGTACGGTTTAGAATTAGAGGAACAAGGCATTAAAAATTTAATGACGACCTTTTCAAAACAGGCAAAATCCCCCAGCCGTTCTGAAGAATTACGATTAAAAACCTGGCTCCATGTGAGTTTAGCGTATGAATTTACAGACACACAAAGCAACGTCTTAAAACAACTTGCTCAAACAATGGTAAATCCTAACGCTGCTGCCACCTGGTCTCTGAGATTTTATGAAAAACACACCGATGGTTCCTGGACTTGTCACCAATCTTGGCGGTTAAATAGCTAAGTGTTTCACACCAGACTTGATCTAGAGGTGATATTCATCGATAATAATATCACTTTACCTTCACAGATCCGATGTCAAACTTCAAGCCGATTACTCACGTTATTTACGACTTAGACGGTTTACTGTTAGATACAGAATCCCTTCATGCTGAAGTCAACCAAATGGTGGCTCAACGTTATAGTAAAACGATTGATCATTCCTTGAAATGTAAAGTAACGGGGAGAAAATCTCAGGACTCTGCAAAACTCCTGATTCAAGAGTTAGAATTACCCATCACCGTAGAAGAATTTTTACAGCAAAAAGATGCGATTATTTATAATTTTTATCCTGACGTTGTACCTTTAGCAGGGGCTGTTGAATTAACGCAACATTTAGCCTCTTATCAAATTCCCCAAGCGGTTGCTACCAGTTCAGGAAGTCGTCCGTTTGCGGCAAAAACGCAAAGTCATCAACACTGGTTTTCAACGTTTAATTGTATTGTTCGAGGGGATGATCCTGAACTCAAACGCGGTAAACCAGCCCCTGATATTTTCTTATTGGCGGCTGAACGCTTAGGCGCAAAACCAGAAAATTGTCTTGTCTTTGAAGATGCTTTAGCTGGCGTTTCTGCGGCGCGGGCGGCGGGAATGTCGGTGGTGGCGGTTCCCGCTTCTGATATGGATCAATCCCTTTACCAAGAAGCGGATCAAATTCTCAATTCCTTAACAGAATTTGAACCGAAATTATGGCATTTACCTGCTTTTTAAAATTAAAGGCAATAGGGAATAGAATTGTTTACCCCCGCTCTTGTGCTGATGGGCGCAGCCCATCCTACATATCAAGTTTATTAACCTTTTTTTAACCTGGATGTCTTGTGAAGTGGGTAGCTAGTGCTTGACATATCAAATTTTTTTGAAATAATAGAGGCATAGTCCTCTAAGACAACCCCAGGGAAGAATCGATGAGTCCCATATTCATGAGATCAGCCCGTTATCTCAACGCCTTAACCCTAGCCGTTGGGGCTGCTCTGTTCCTGTCTTCCTGTACTCCAGGTCAGACCAAAACAGCACAACCCATTAAAATTGATGGTTCCAGCACGGTTTATCCCATTACAGAAAAAATCGTTCAACAGTACAATAATTTATCGCCTTCCGATGTGGAAGTCAGCGCTAATTTTTCGGGAACTGGTGGAGGATTTGAAAAATTTTGTGCGGGAGAAACCGATATTAATAATGCCTCTCGCCCGATTTTAAAAGCAGAAATTGAAATTTGCAAGAAAAACAATATTTCCTATATTGAATTGCCCATTGCTTTTGATGCGTTAACCATCGTTGTTAACCCTAAAAATACCTGGGCAAATGATATCACCGTTGAGGAGTTGAAGAAAATTTGGGAACCTGCCGCCCAAGGAAAAATTAAGACCTGGAATCAAGTTCGAGCCTCTTGGCCTAACCAACCATTAAACCTTTATGGCCCTGGTCAAGATTCCGGAACTTATGATTATTTTACGGCTGCTATTGTTGGGCAAACTGGAGAAAGTCGAACGGATTATCAAGCCAGCGAAGATGATGAAGTGATCGAACAAAGAATTGCGAATATCTCGTCCTTTATTTATCTATGTGAATGCGGTGGCTGCCCAAAACAATTCAAAACTGAATGATTTTCTGGATTTCTATATGCAGAAAACCTCAAAAGTTGCTGAAGAAGTGGGCTATATTCCCTTTGAACTGGATGACTATACTAAACTTTATCGCAACTTCCATAAAACCAAAGTTGGAACCGTATTTGAGGGAAAATCAGAATTTGATTTAACCCTGGATGAAGTGTTAACTAAACGATCAGAATATTAACGTTTAAGGAGATTAATGAGCATGAATTCACCTCGACTTAATTCTTCGGCT
>JBMDYE010000634.1:0-2564 GCA_048595135.1 Planktothrix sp.
ATGTCATTCTGAACCCTTCACTTCGTTCGAGGGTAAACTCCGCTTTAGCGAAGTGAAGAATCTCTATTAAATTTGTTATAAAGTAAGAGATGCCTCGTTTTCCATTGAAATATAAATCGTTTTCATTGTATTAATCTCCAAAACATTATGATCATGAGCCGATGTCATTCTGAACCCTTCACTTCGTTCGAGGGTAAACTCCGCGTTAGCGAAGTGAAGAATCTCTATTAAATTTGTTATAAAATAAGAGATGCTTCGTTTCACTCAGCATGACAGTCAGATATGAGATAGTCAAAGATGCTTCGTTTCACTCAGCATGACAATTAAAAGGAATTATTCAGAATGATGACCTAACTCATCCTCTTGATAACGCTTCACCTTGGCTGCAATTTTCGGTAAACAAGCCGAATATAAACTGCAACCTAAACACCGTTTTGTATAAGTTGAAATCGGCTGATTTCCCGTTTGCAAAAGGGCGAAAACTTCCTCAATCATCGAAATCACCTGTTGACGTAAAGAAGGGGAAATTTCCACAGGTTGACGCTGATGAGATTGAGCATAATAAATATAACCCTTCGTTACCGTTTGACCCGTCATTTCTTCTAAACATAACGCTTGGGCGACCACCTGCATTTCATCATTATCCCATTCGCCTTTTTGCCCTCGTTTATATTCTACTGGATAAAATTGCCCCGATTCTGATTCAATTAAATCGGATTTTCCAATTAATTTATAGCGTTCCGATTTTAACCAAACCGCCCGAACTTGCCAAAGTTCCTCTCGATTTTGTTCTCCAAAAGAATGAACGCGATCGTGCAAACTTGTTCCTTCTATGGTATACTGATTATCAACAAATTCCCCCGCACAAAACATCCGCCAACAGCGATGGGGACAATAAGCATAATGATTCAAAGAGGCGATGGGAATATAATCAATTGTTTCCATAATTTAACCTAAATTGTGGGTAAAAATCAACAAAAATGGTTGCTAAAGTTAATTAAGTTAGCGAGGGAGAGCGATCGCACTATCGCTTTAACTCCTAATTCTCAAGAAACCCGATTTCTAATCTAGTTCATAGATAAAAACCATAATTCTTAATTCTTAATTCTTAATTCTTAATTCTTAATTCTTAATTCTCCTCATCATTCCCATTCCCATCGGTGTTTTACGTCCCACCCCGCTATAAAGTCCAAAATCCGCTAACGTATTAATTTGTTTAAGAATAGTCGGCGCAACCTCTCCTAAAATTCTAAAACTTATCATTCCTACACAGCCAATAAACTTACTCCTAGAATCCATCGCAATTTCGGTTTTTATATTAAAAAAACTAGGAAAAATAGATTCTATAAAAGAGTCGGTAAAAGGGATATTACTGTATTGATTCCAACGTCTTAATAACGAACCAAATACTAAATCCCGTGTTGGTAATGCCGAATCAAAATTACTTTGACGAAACGCTGTTGGAGTTGAAAAGATAAAATCCAGTTGACGTTCTTCGTGAGAAGCGTGTTCAAATAATTGGGAATAGGGAACAAAATTAGCCCAAGGTTGAGTCGATTGAGGTGTTCCTAAAATACTGGTAATTTGTAAATCCGCAGGGCCTAAATGCCAAGGTTGTTTCGGATTCAAATTTAACCACAACGCATTCAAATTTCCAAATAAATTATCATCTAATAAAGAAATCCGTAACCAACAAGATGTTCCGGCTGATATAGGTTGTTTATGTTGCCATTGGAGGATATTGTGATGAGAATGCTTACTAATTTGTAGCGGACTGATAGAAAAAGCTTTATCGGTTTTTTGTTCATGTAAAAAATCCCCTAATTCTGGGTTAACCGAACTCACCAACGTTAAAAAAAACGCATGAAGATGGCGTCCCGTTAAAAAGTTAGGCGGAATGGGAGAAAGTGGCAAAAGATTGAGAACAAGACTATGCGGCATAATGTCACCTTGATAATTTGTTGGGTGGGTGAGAAGATGAAAAACAACGGTTAATACCGATAGATTAATTTTCTCACCCATCCGACGGGTTAATGAAAACGGTATTGCATTTGAGCAGGAATTTTTAAGGTTTCTTTCCCCATTTTAACGGTGTAATATTCCCCTCTAATTCTGACATTACGAATTAAACTAACCGGAGGCATATTAATCGTGTCATAACTCAAAACTTGATGGGTAAACATCACATCCAGAGGATTCAAAGGATAGGGAAATATAAATTCATCCTCTCGATGTTGTTGAGGTTGGGGTAATTCTTCCAGCGTTAATTCTGCCTTACTTGCCCATTTTCCTAAGCGAATCCATTTTGGCAACTGCAACGATTTTTCAGTAATGATAAAAAACTCAAACTGACTTTCAGGGGCAATTTCCTTTGTTCTGCCAAAACTGGGAATATTCTTTTGGGTTTTCTCCATCTCAACATGGTAAGTATTATTGGCATATTTCCAAGTGTTGAGAACCGCAGTATAGTTAACAGTTCTAGCGGGAGTCACATAAATACCCTGTTGATTTAGAGCGGTTAAATGTTGGGCATATTTAGGGACTTGTTCAGGACAGAAATAGCG
>JBMDYE010000635.1:0-10261 GCA_048595135.1 Planktothrix sp.
GAAGGGGGTGGCGGGAACCTGGAAAGACTTAACGGATAACGTTAACTTAATGGCTGGAAACTTAACCGCCCAGGTGAGGAACATTGCCGAAGTTGCAACGGCGATCGCAAATGGGGACTTATCGAAAAAAATCACAGTAGACGTTAAGGGTGAAATTCTCGATCTGAAAAATACCATTAATACGATGGTCGATCAGCTTTCCTCCTTCGCCTCAGAGGTAACCCGGGTGGCGCGAGAAGTGGGAACCGAAGGAAAACTCGGTGGACAAGCGGACGTTAAAGGGGTAGCGGGAACCTGGAAAGACTTAACGGATAATGTCAACTCGATGGCGGGGAACTTAACCGCCCAAGTGCGAGGCATTGCGCGAGTGGTGACAGCCGTTGCCGGTGGGGACTTGAAGCGAAAATTAATGTTAGAAGCGAAGGGGGAAATTGAAACCCTGGCGGATACCATTAATGAAATGATCGATACCCTGGCAACCTTCGCCGATCAGGTAACAACGGTGGCGCGAGAAGTGGGAATAGAAGGGAAACTCGGAGGTCAGGCAAAAGTGCCGGGGGCGTCGGGAACCTGGCGAGACTTAACCGACAATGTGAACGAACTAGCAGCGAACTTAACAACCCAGGTACGCGCGATCGCAGAAGTAGCAACGGCCGTGACCAAAGGAGATCTAACCCGATCCATTTCCGTTGAAGCCCAAGGAGAAGTGGCAATTCTGAAAGATAATATCAACCAAATGATTGCCAATCTCCGAGAAACAACTCAGAAAAATACCGAACAAGATTGGTTAAAAACCAACCTCGCCAAATTCACTCGAATGCTGCAAGGTCAGCGCGACTTAGAAACGGTTTCCAAACTAATTTTATCGGAACTTGCGCCATTAGTTTCCGCTCAACATGGCGTATTTTATCTAATGGAAACCGTCGAACCGCAACCCTTCTTAAAACTACTCAGCACCTACGCCTATCGGGAACGGAAACATCTGGCAAATGCCTTCCATTTAGGCGAAGGATTAGTGGGACAATGTGCGCTAGAAAAAGAGCGAATTCTGTTAACAGAAGTGCCGGATAATTATATTAAAATAAGTTCCGGTTTAGGGGAATCAACCCCTTTAAATGCAGTCGTTTTACCCGTCTTATTTGAAGGGCAAGTCACAGCCGTTATAGAGTTAGCGTCCTTCCGACGATTTAGCGAAATTCACTTAACGTTCTTCGACCAATTAACCGAAAGCATTGCGATTGTTTTAAATACAATTGCCGCCAGTATGCGAACAGAAGAACTGTTGAAACAATCCCAATCCTTAGCCGAAGAACTGCAAAGCCAACAAAACGAACTGCGCGAAACGAACAAACGACTTGAACAACAAGCGCGCTCCTTAAAAGCCTCAGAAGAACTGCTCAAAAATCAACAAGAAGAATTACAGCAGAAAAACGAAGAACTGGAAGAAAAAGCCCGCTTACTCGCTCAACAAAATACCGAAGTTGAACGTAAAAATAGCGAAATTGAACAAGCCAGACGGTCACTGGAAGAAAAAGCCGAACAATTGGCACTCACCTCTAAATATAAGTCAGAATTCCTGGCGAATATGTCCCATGAGCTACGAACACCGCTCAATAGCTTGTTAATTTTAGCTCGATTATTAGCGGAAAACCCCGATCATAATTTAACCAGCAAACAAGTTGAATATTCCCAAACTATTCACGCGGCGGGAACCGATTTATTAGGGTTAATTAACGATATTTTAGATTTAGCTAAAATTGAATCGGGAACCATTGCCGTTGAAATTGATCAGATGGCATTTTCGGATCTGGAAGGGTATATTGAGCGCACATTCCGACAGGTTGCAACCGATAAAGGGTTAAATTTTAACGTTGAATTTGACTCTAAATTACCCCGTGCAATTTATACCGATCCGAAACGGTTACAACAAATTCTCAAAAATCTCCTCTCCAACGCTTTTAAATTTACTGAAAAAGGTCAAGTGACCTTACGGGTTGACCCGGTAACTTATGGTTGGAGTCGAGAACAAGAAACCCTCAACCAAGCGGATATGGTAATCGCTTTCTCGGTTAAAGATACCGGAATCGGCGTTGCTCCTGAGAAACAAAAAATCATTTTTGAAGCCTTCCAGCAAGCCGACGGAACCACCAGTCGTAAATATGGAGGCACAGGTTTAGGGTTATCCATCAGCCGAGAAATTGCTCAAATATTAGGAGGAGAAATTACCTTAACGAGTACCTTGGGTTCCGGTAGCACATTCACCCTGTATTTACCCTATTCCTCGAATCTGCAAGAGTTAGGCGAAATTTCAGAAACTCGCCATAGCGTGTCTCCCTTCCCAACCTCATCCCAATCTAACTTCCAAGAACGGCTCCGCTCCGTTTCCAAAACCCTGGAACCGATTAAAACCCAGGACTCTGAAGTAGTGACCGTTACTGCATCACCCGTCAACAATCATCAGTCACCAGTCACCAGTCACCAGTCATCAGTCAACAGTCATCAGTTAAACAGTTCTTCCTCTTCTCCCTCCGCCCCCTCCGCTCCCCCTGCCTCCTCCGCTCCCCCTGCTCCCCCTGCCCCTGTCCCCTCTTCCCTAACTCTGGGACAGCAAGCCAGCCAAGCTCGAACCCCTGCCTTCACGTCAGCGAGGTTGGCAGCATCGGTACAAATTAAAGATGATCGGGATAACTTGCAACCCGCAGATCGGATTCTCCTGATTATTGAAAATGACATTCCCTCGGCTCGTTTATTAGTGGAGGTCGCCCGCCAACAAGACTTCAAAGCCATTGTTGCCGTCTCCAGTGAAACGGGGTTAGCAATGGCGCGGGAATTCAATCCCTCAGCGATTATCTTGGCATTGCAGGGGGCGGCGATGGGGGGTTGGACAATGTTAGATCGGCTCAAACACGATGTTGCGACTCGTCATATCCCGATTTATGTGATCTCTCAACATGATGCTCAACACCGCAGTTTGCAACTCGGGGCGATCGCTTATTTACAAAAACCCCTGACCCGTGAGCTTTTAGTCGAACACATTGCCAAACTCAAGGCATTGATCGAGAGTCCGGTGAAAAAGCTGCTGATGGTGGATAGTCATGCTGAACAACAGCAAACTCTGATTAATTTAATCAGCAATCCTCAGATCCAGATCACCTCAGTGGAAACGCCCGCCCTCGCCTTGACCCACTTAAAAGCAGAACGGTTTGATGGCATGGTGTTGGGAGTCCATCCAGAAGAGATGACTGGATTAGAAGCGATTGAGGGACTGCAAGCAGAAGCAGGTTTTAATACCCTACCGATTTTGATTTATAGCCCTCAGACGTTAACCCAACAACAGGAGGGTAAACTAACCGAATTAGCATCAACGATGTTGCTCAAATCCGCCCGTTCTCCAGAAGGTTTGTTGGATCTCACGGTGCTGTTCCTGCATCAGCCCCCCGCCAACTTATCGGAGTCCCAGCGGCAAATGTTGGAAGCGTTGCGCCAGACTGACCCGATTTTGGCGGATAAGAAAGTGTTGGTTGTTGATGATGATGTGCGAAATATCTACGCCCTCACGAGTATTTTAGAACGTCATCATTTGGATGTAATTTATGCTGAAAATGGCCGAGAAGCGATCGCTAAATTACAAACTACCGAAGGCATCGATATTGTTCTCATGGATGTGATGATGCCAGAAATGGATGGTTACGAAACCATGCAAACAATTCGCGCTCAAGCTCAATTCACTAGCCTACCCATGATTGCACTAACCGCTAAAGCCATGCAAGGCGATCGCGAAAAATGTCTCGCCGCAGGAGCTTCTGATTACATCACCAAACCTGTTGATACGGATCAGTTACTCTCTCTCTTGCGGGTCTGGCTCTACCGTTAGAGAGAGTCATTCTCCCTACCCATTGTTAGATATTAAAGAATTAAGAATTAAGAATTAAGAATTAAGAATTGAAGGTAGGGGTCAGGGGGCAGGAGGCAGGAGGCAGGAGGCAGGAGGCAGAAGGCAGGAGGCAATGGGCAATGGGCAATGGGCAATGGATAATAAGTATAAATTTGTCCCTCTGCTCCCTCCGCTCCCCCCGCCTCCCCTGCTCCCTCCGCTCCCTCCGCTCCCTCCGCTCCCTCCGCTTCCCCCGCTCCCCCTGCTCCCTCCGCTCCCTCCGCTCCCTCCGCTCCCCCTGCTCCCTCCGCTCCCCCACTTTATTAACTATGACTCACGTTTTACTGGTAGATGATGAAGAGGCATTACGGGCAAGTCTCACCTATGCCTTAACTAAAGAGGGATATACGGTCACAACAGCCGCCGACGGCTTGACTGCCCTCAAACTGTTTCATAAGCAAGTTCCCGACGTCATCCTGTTAGATTTAATGTTGCCCGAAATCGATGGGATGGAACTGTGTTGGCGCATTCGAGCGTTTTCTAATATCCCAATTGTCATGCTCACGGCAAAAGACCAAGATATTGACAAAATTTGGGGGTTAGAAGCAGGCGCCGATGATTACGTGACCAAACCGTTCAACACCCGTGAGTTGTTAGCCCGAATTAAAGCTGTTTTACGGCGTCGTGGGGGAATGGAAGACAGTAATCAGTAATCAGTAATCAGTAATCAGTAATCAGTGAGGAGTTATTAGTGGTGAGTTATTAGTTTTTTCTCGTTGCGTTTGCTATACGTAGCAATCTGCGGTGACTATTAACAAGGGCTTTGCCTTTAACAACGGGTTTCTGGGTTGAACCTTGAAACCCGTGAACTCTCAACTCTTGACTAATTACTGATGACTGATGACTGATGACTGATGACTGATGACTGATGACTGATGACTGATGACTGATGACTGATGACTGATAACTGATTACTGATTCTCAATGTTTTTTAACCTAAAGCTGAAATGGAACTCAATTCATATTAAGCTCTTAGCGACTTACCTGGCTTTAACTGCCATTGGCACTTCGGTACTCGCAGGGTATATCCTGTTTTCGTTTTATGCCTATTTCATGCAAACCCGACAATCGGAATTACAGGAATGGACAGGGGCATTAAGTGAAAGTGTCGCGGACGCCCTTGAGGAAAATAATGTTCAACGGGTGGAACTGCTGGTCGCCCGCTATGGCGCCCCGCAAGCCTTTACTCTTCGCATTTTTGACGCTAATCGTCGTTTATTAGCAACCTCTAACTGGGCTGTTGATTCTCAAGTTAAAGACTGGTCAGAAATCGCAGGAATGCAAGATGCCTTTAACAATAAAGCTTCCGAAGGTGTTGCTAAAGGTGTTCTTTCTAAAGAAGATCGCTTATACGTGGCTCGTCCGATTAACCGCAATGGCAAAATGCTGGGTGTTTTGCGAATGTCAATCACACTCGCTCAATTCCAAGCTAAATTTCAAACGGTAATTTGGACAATTTTACTCAGCTTGATTTTAACCTTTCTGCTCTGTGCTGTGATTAGTGAATGGTTCACTCGCAGTATGGTTCGACCCATTCAAGCCATGTCTAATTTTGCGATGCGCTTGGGAAGTGGTCATTTAGGGGAAAAATTAATGTTTACCCACAGTGATGAACTGGGACAATTAGCGACGGAGTTAAACCGCATGAGTGAACGACTAGCGGCGTTGGATCAGGAACGACGGGCGTTTCTGGCTAATGTCTCCCATGAGTTACGCACCCCCGTGAGTAACGTTTATGTTACCCTGGAAGCACTGGCCAGTGGTGCGGAGCAAGAGCCGGAATTACGGCAACGCTTTATTCAAACCGCCCAAGAGGAAACAAAACGGCTATCTCAACTGATTCATGATTTACTCGATTTAGGTCGCTTAGAAGCCGGAATTACCCAACTGGAAAAGCAGCCGTTTAACTTACGGGATTTGATTGAACGGGCGGTTAGAGCAATGGAATCTCGGATGAGGGCGGCTAAAGTGAAGATCGATCTGAATGTTCCTGATGTCAAACTCCAAGGCGATCCAGAACGGTTGTTACAAGCGTTTCTGAATATTCTTGATAACGCCATTAAGCACTCGGCGGCGGATTCTATGGTGTTTATTCAGGGTCATCTGGACGGGACAAAGGTGGCGGTAGAAATTCAGGATCAAGGAAAAGGCATTAGTCAAATTGATCTTCCCCATATTTTTGAACAGTTTTATACCGCCGAGCGATCGCGTCAAGGTCGCGGAACTGGTTTAGGTTTAGCGATCGCCCGTCGCATTGTCGAAGCCCATTCTGGTAGTATTACCGTCAAAAGTACCCTGGGTAAAGGCGCTGTTTTCACCCTTTACCTCCCCCTAAACCCCTAACATCATTCCGTCGCTATTTCATCACCATGAACGCTAATATATCCCCCCCCAAAGTTAATATTTTAATTGTTGATGATCATTGGGAAAATTTAGTCGCCTTAGAAGCACTATTAACTCCCCTCGACCAAAATATTATTAAAGCGTCTTCTGGAGCAGAAGCTTTAAAATGTCTGCTGAAACAGGATGTGGCAGTCATTTTGCTGGATGTACAAATGCCTGGGTTAGATGGATTTGAAACGGCCAGTTTAATTCGAGAACGAGAACGAACTAAATCCACGCCGATTATTTTCTTGACCGCCTTTAGTCAAAATGAAACTTTTATGTTTCAAGGCTATTCTTTAGGGGCGGTTGATTATTTAGTTAAACCGATTGAACCGACGATTTTATTATCAAAAGTGACTGTATTTGTTGATTTATTCCAAAGAACCGTCGCCCTTAAAGAAAGTGAAGAACGCTTTCGCTCCTTAAGTGCTTCTTCTCCCATCGGTATTTTTGTGATTGATACGGAAGGGAAATGCAATTACATGAACCCCTGCTGTCAAGAAATTTTTAGCCATGTTAGTGCTGAAAGTTTTCCTGAAGGTTGGTTAGCATTAGTTCATCCTCCCGATCAAAAATTAGTCGGAGAGAATTGGTTTGCTTGGATACAAAAAAAACAAGATTATTCCCAAGAATTTCGGTTACAAACGCAATCAGAAAATCTGCGTTGGGTTCATGTTAGAGCAGCACCGATGTTGTCTTCTCAAGGAGCTTTAATCGGTCATGTCGGGACGGTGGAAGACATTACAGAACGCAAACAAGCCGAACAAGCTCAAGCCCAGTTTATTCGAGAACAAGTGGCTCGTCAACAAGCGGAAGAAGCGAATCGTCTCAAAGATGAATTTCTCGCCACCCTTTCCCATGAACTTCGGACTCCCTTAAATTCGATTTTAGGTTGGTCTAAATTACTCAGAGTTCAAAAATTTAATGAAGAAAAAACGCTAAAAGCGTTAGAAACAATTGAAAGAAATGCTCAATTACAAGCTAAATTAATTGAAGATATTTTAGACATTTCTCGGATTATTCGAGGGAAACTCACCCTGCATATTTTCCCCGTTAATTTAGTTTCTGTGATCGAATCAGCCATTGATGATTTGCGTCTCAGTGCTGAAGAAAAACAAATCAATTTAAACTTTAAAGTTAACCCCAAAGAACCTGATATTGCTCCTAATAATAATGGCGAATCTCCTAAATATTTAGTGGCTGGAGATGCAAGCCGTTTACAACAAATTGTTTGGAATTTATTATCAAATGCCATTAAGTTTACCCCCAAAAAGGGTAAGGTTGATGTTTCCTTATCGGTGGAAAGCTCTGAAACTATTCAATGTAAGAACGGTGAGCATGAACAACACAGAGATGTTTATTGTTCTTTTTGCGATTGCCAATCTAAGACTCCTGATATTGTAACCATTAAAGTGATTGATACGGGAATCGGAATTGAGCCAGAATTTATTCCTTATGTTTTTGATCGTTTCCGTCAAGCCGATGGGAAGATTACCCGTTATCATGGGGGATTAGGATTAGGATTAGCCATTGTCCGTCACTTAGTTGAAATGCAAGGAGGAACCGTTGCGGTTGAAAGTCAAGGCAAAGATCAAGGCGCAACATTTATGATTCAATTGCCTTTATTAGAAACAACGTCTGAGTTACCTCCAGAACAAAATGCTGAAGGATCAGAATCTTCTTTATTAACGACAGAATATCCGTTTACGGGTCTACATTTATTAATCGTTGATGATGACCCAGATACCAGAGAATTGTTAAAAAATATTGTTGTTGAATATGGTGCTGAAGTAACGGATGTGGGTTCAGTCAGCGAAGCTTTAAAAGCAATTAAAACTTCATGTCCTGATCTGTTAATTAGTGATATTGGACTTCCTGGAGAAGATGGCTATTCTTTGATTAAAAAAGTGAAAAATATTGAACTGACTCAAGGAAAGCGCATTCCCGCCATTGCAGTTAGTGCTTATACTCGTTTGGAAGATTGTCATCATGCGCTGAGTGAAGGGTTTGATTTATATCTGCCTAAACCAGTGTTACCTTGTGATGTAATTGAAGCGATCGCAAAATTAATCAAAGAAACTACGATCAAAGTAACTTTCATGCCTTTAGAAAATAATAATATTGCTGTTTAAGAACGTTGATAGCGCATCCCTGGTAATTGTTCCACTAATCCTAATAATTCTAATTGTAATAAGGCGGCGGATACGGTTCCCGCGTCTAAATTCAGATGAGCAACTATCTGATCAAAAAAAATTGGTTCTGAGGCGATCGCATTCAAAACTAACTTTAATTCCGGTTCTAAATTTACTTCAATTTTAGGAGGTTCCGGTTCCGGTTCAAATAATTCTAATTGTTTCAGTTGATCAATCTTCGGCAGGGTTCCCAATTGTTCTAATAATTCATCTAAATTAATCGGAATAATCGTTGCACCGCCATCAATTAATTTTAAACAACCATGAGAATTTTTATCATCTAAACGTCCGGGTAAAACATACACATCTCGGCAAAATTCATTCGCAACATAAGCCGTAATTAACGCGCCTGATTTTTCGGGAGCTTCCATTACAAACACCACCCGACTTAACCCCGCAATAATCCGATTTCGACGGGGAAAATGACGAGGATTCGGTTTAGTTCCGGCGGGATATTCACTGATTAATAACCCTTGTTCCATCACCCGTTCACAGAGTTGACGATTTTCTTTAGGATAAGCAATATCAACCCCAGTTCCTAATGCGGCTAAAGTTCGTCCTCCGACTTCCAAACAACTACGGTGTGCTTCCGTATCAATTCCCGCCGCCATTCCTGACACAATGGTAAACCCCCATTTGGCTAATGTCATGCTAATTTTTCTTGTCCAACGGCATCCATATTCAGTAGGGGTACGAGTTCCCACAATAGCAACACAGGGAATAATGCCTTGATTTTCCTGCGGTTCAGTCACACCGCGATAATATAAAATTGGCGGATAAGAATGAATTTCTAATAATAAACGGGGATAATCGGGATCATCAGGAGTCCAAAAACAAGGATTTTTAGCAGTATGTTTTTCTAAGAATTCTTCAGGATTAATCTCTGCTTTTTGATTAATAATTTTCTCAACGCTTTGCTTCCCTAAACCATCCACTTGCATTAATGCTTTCGATGGTGCTTGCCAAGCATTTTCTAACGTTTCAAAATGTTCTTTAAGGCGCTGAATTAAAACAGAACCAATTCCATCAATTTGCGACCACGCCAACCAATACGCCCGTTCTGTCAGCAACGTTAGACTCCCCTGTTATGGTGTAAATGCCTATTATTAAGATAACAGAAAATTATCACGGATGGAACGGATGACACGGATAATACGGATGATGAATCGGGAGTTTATGCGTAATACGGATTTATCGGATAACACGGATGATTTGTATGAGGATAATTTCTGTTCATCCGTGATTAAGGGTTTATTCCTCAACAATAGCCTTTAAAAATAGTTCTAATTGGTTGCGTCCTTCCTGAGTAATAATATTATAAAAGACTTCTGTTTGTTCATCTGGGGTATAAAATCGATAGAAGCGTCTATCGTTATCGACAGGACGAATATAAATTAAGGGAACGTTGACTAATTCTAAGAGTTTTGCTTTTTTGCGATCGCGGATCTGTGCCTCTAAATTATCATGATAGTGGGATTGACATTCAATTGCTAATTTCGCTTTACGACTAGCCCGAAATCTCCGTTCTATTAAAGTGATATCAATGCGGGAGTTCACCCAAAATTTCCAAATTCCATTCGGTAGCCATGCGCCGGAATGGGAACAAATCACCCCTAACGGAACCTGTGGACAATAAAGAAAGCGATCGCCTAAAATCATTTCTACAATTTCCATCACCATCAGTTCCAATTCGTTCAAAATCTCCCCATTTTCAAAATTAGGGATAAAATCTTCATCAAAATTCAACTCT
>JBMDYE010000636.1:0-3724 GCA_048595135.1 Planktothrix sp.
ATCACTATCCTTAATCAAGGAATTGAATCGCTTGGGTGTTCAGAAATTGTTAGATAGATTAACTCAAATTTATTACAACAGCAACACTCCAGAAGTGAAGGAACTGTATAACAAGTGGGGACGGCAACAGGTGGCGCGAACTGGCATCGAACGGGGGGCTTCACCAGTGCGACTGATTAATAGATTAGCCGCCAAATTGGGTTATGAATCTGAAGAGGTAGCCATCCGCTACGTTAATGGAAAAACGGAAAAGGATTATATTCTGTTTGACTTGCTAGAGGATGGTTATGGGGCTGTTGTTAGGGACTGCGTTGATCTGCGGTTAAGCGATGAAAATCTAGAGCCACGACTGACCGATGATGACTGGTTAGATATTTTGCAACAGGGAACGCCGAAACCTAATCACAGTAATGCTTCTAGCCATTACAAGTTTTCCTATAACAATATTAATAATAATGAGGCAATTTGTAATGGCTACAACCCCGATAGTGTAAGCGATACAGCCATTACAGATGTCGAAAATATAGCAACGAAACAACCAACACCGGAGGAACCCATGACAACACCCCCAACCCAACCCGAATCGGAGATAGTTGACCATTTTGGGATGATACCCATACCTGATAGTGTTTATCTTGCTCCCGATGGTTATCCCATCAAAGTCGTAAGAAAATCATCCCAAGGATGGCTTGATCATAAGGGGGATGTGATAACCCCTGCCACATTCCGAGATTGCAAAATCTGGAGCGTGTTTGAAAGAGAAAGTTTTATAAAAACCGTTGTTGAAGCCGTGAACCAACTTGAATCGGGCAACCCGATAGCCATAGATAATTTACGCTCCAACCCCATCAAGAAAGCTCAGATAAACATGGCTTTGAAACCCATTAAGAAACGTATTGGAGAAGCGAAATGGCAAGTGATTCAAAATTATCTTAGTCAGTCTGCCAAAAGCTGAAAAACACTAGATGCAATCTAACCCCTAAGCAACACCACTTAGGGGTTAAATTCGCTCAATTAATTGCTCGATTTCCTGTAATAATTGATTGCATTTTGTCCAGTCACGGGTGTTTTTTGAAATTGATTTCCATCGCTTAATCATATCTGTTAATGGGTGCTTTGCCATTCCTTTTGATTCAAGATGAGATAGCTTATCTTGGATGGCATTGATGTGATTTTCTAGTTCAATATTAATTTTTTCGAGTTCCTCTACTCTTGCCTGTGCTTTCTCCATTTCCTCAGACTGGTTACTGATGACTGATGACTGATGACTGACCATTAGATTCTGAATGGCTTTATCCTTGCGGTCAAGTTCATCATTGAGATGGTTTATGCCTTCTTTTTGCCGTTCAATTGAATTTTTAGCTCGTTCTAATTCTCCCTCAAGCCTTTTATTAATAGCTTTAACATTTCCCAATTCTGATGCTAATTCTCCAAGCCGTTCATCCTTCCTAGCTTCCAATTTTTTTAGCTCATCTCTGAGATGCTCATTGATAGCTTTCTCTTGTTTCAACTCCAACCTCACCGCTTCTAATTCAGTGGTGAGGGATTGAGCTTTTTTTCAGCTATTGCCTCTAACTCACTCCGTAATTGGTTGAGTAATCTATCCTCTAGTTCCTCCAAATTAATCCTATTGTCGGGTACAGTATCGGATTGATTAGCTGTTAATTTAGCAGATACCCTTTCTAACGCTTCAGGGGAATAGTGGTCAAGTCCAATCCGAATCAGGTCAAGTAGTGTCGGAGCAATTGTCACCCGTCCCGATTTGTGATGGACAGGTTCACCCCTCTCTATTGCCAGTTTCTCAACTTCCTCAAACATTGGGTTAGGGATTCTAACGTCAATGCGGGTAATGTTGTCATCGGAGCGGGGGATAACTCGTTTCTTAGTTGTATCGGTTGCCATAACAGTTTCTTTATCGGTTACTATCCTATCGTATACCATCCAATACAAACCTAAACCCCTCAACTAACGGGGGCTTCAGTTATTCTCTATCCCTATCTGGTATCGGTTAATAAGTATCCGTTATTTAAACCCGATACACTGTATCAGATACTTTAATCAGATACAAATTGACAATATTTAGCAGATACAAGATACTAAAAACATCGGATACAGATAGAGGCAAAACCCTGAAGCCGGGAACTGTGAAGCCTAAAATGTAGCAGCGAAAGGCAAAATCTGTATCTAATAAAAAGCGAAGAGACTTCTCTGTTTCTATCCTTATTATTAATTATTAAAAAATTAATATTTAAAATAAAGGGGAATTTATGATAAATGAAAATGAAGATAAAATTAGTATTGACGGTAAAATTATTAGTTTAGCAGCAGGATATATTTATTTAATAAATTTTAAGGAAACTGATAAATTTAAGATTGGTTTTTCCTTAAATCTAGAAAAACGAATTAAATCAATAGCTAGTCATTTTCCTGAACCAGATTCTATTATTTTAATTGCCCATCAAGTATCAATTAATCCTCGTAAAGATGAAAAGGAATTGCATAAACTTCTTGCTAGCTATAGGCTCCGAGGAGAATGGTTTAAATTTGATTCTATAGAACAAGCTAAAGAATTGTTTGCTGAATTCTTTGATAACAGATATCCTAAATATCCTCATTGGTTTATTTGGAAAGATGAGGATAAATTTTTTGCAATTTCAGAAGATAGATCCTGTCTATTAAAAGTTCCTCTTGATGAATACTCAAAATTAATAGAAAACTTAGACATAATTGAATCTGCTAAAAAAGAAATGTTTAAAAAAGACAGATTTGAAAAAAGTAATAAAAGTTAAAAAATATTAGTTTAAAATTTTTAAATAGGTAATATTTTTTTATTATTGTTGTTATTTTTTAATAAAATAATCTAAAAACCCAGATTTAGGGTACAGCGATACCCCTGAAACCGAATAAAACCGTACCCTAAACCCAACTAACACCCAACGGTTTAGGGTGCAAAACCCAGGCTTATCACTGCGGAACAGGCTGGGGTATCTGTTAATACGGTTAGGAAGGTTAAAAATGAGAGAAAATCGCTTTCTCCCCTCAAATTCTTTTTGGTTATAATTGTTCTGTTTCTCACCCTGTTTGCTTTTGGAGTAGTTTTATGGCTATCTATAGAGCCTTTAAGTACGTTACCCAATCGAGTTTGGCAGCCGGATTTTTGGCAGTTTCAAAATGGAGGACAGTTATATTTTGATGAAAACCGCTTCTCTGTTGCTGGTCTGATAGCTATAATTTTTGCTTTATCTTTTCCATTCCTAATTATTTATGAGTTGATTTGGAGCCTGTTTGGGATTAGTAGATATATGGCGTTACCGGAAAAATTAATAGTGAGGCATCAGTTATTTGTAATGAGCCAAACCTTTACAATTCCTAGAGATTCAATTCTTTATTTTAAAAAATATGAAATTCGGTATAAACAACGGACTCAAGGTTGGAAACTGAAGGTAATAACCCCTCAAAAAAAGTTCTTCTTCCGCTCTGAAATTCAAGTAGTTTCTACAAAGCCCTTTGAATATAGTCATTGGTTAGGAATAGTATTAGCAGACTTTTACCAAGTGAAATTGCAATAAATCAGTTGGGCTATATATGTTGTTAATCACAAAAGCTAAAAACAGGTAAAACCGAGATACGCGCAAAATAGGACATGATGACAGGCACGGAAAGATAAAAATACTTATCCCTAATGAAATCCAACTCCTAATTATCCCCAATAATCCTTGATTCT
>JBMDYE010000637.1:0-5834 GCA_048595135.1 Planktothrix sp.
TTCCATTGATGCCTACAATACTCACGTTTGAATTCAGTCATGATTCAGCTTAGACCAAACCGAAATCAACAATACTGAGGTTTTTTACCTATTCCTATGCTAACCTCAATCCTTCAGAGCTTGCTTATTCAATTAGCCGCAAATTTTTACAGTCACCAGTGGAGCGGGGGGACAGGGGGACAAGGGGACAAGGGGACAAGGGGACAAGGGGACAAGGAGAAAATGCTTTTCTAATTACTGATTACTGATCACTGATTACTGATTACTGAAAAACCTACACACCAGGGTGTAGGCTTTAATTGCACGTTAGAGTTAACGGGAGTTACAGGAAACGGATCAGCTACTCCCAGTGAAGATAACTTCTGGAAATTTCGATTGGGCTTCAGCCATTGGACGATTTCGGCCTTCTTCTTGCCAATAGTTGATCACTTCGGTGGCTTTATTGAGTAATTCAACTCGCTCCACTTCTTTAATCCAATGTTTGGCTTCCATTTCGGTTTTGAGTTGTTCCCAAGCATCGTTGCGAGGCCAGAAAAAGTAAGAAGTTAACGGGCTGGTTCCCTTACCTACGATCTGATCAACTGCGAGTGCGACATTCTCATCAAGCCAGAGAACTTTTAATACAAACCTTGTTGACAATTACACCTCCAGGTCTACCCCAGGTTTATTGAAAAATATTACAACCCTCTAGTTTACCGTAAGATTAACAAGATATGTCATAATTTTTCAAATTGCCGATCCATTGCCGTTACCAAGCATGAACAAAGCGATTGTGGTTTTTGATATTGATGGGGTGATTCGTGATGTGGGTGCGTCTTATCGACGGGCGATCGCCGATACCGTTGAAGAGTTTACCATCGGTGCTTACCGTCCCACAATGGAAGACATCGACCGCCTCAAGTCTGAAGGAATTTGGAATAATGATTGGGAAGCCTCCCAGGAATTAATTTATCGCTATTTTGAAGCCCAGGGGCGATCAAGACTGGATACTAATCTTGATTATGATCATCTCGTTGCTTTTTTCCAATCTCGTTATCGCGGTTGCGACCCCAACCAATGGACAGGTTATATTTGTTCTGAACCGTTGCTCTGCACTACCCATTATTTTCAGCAATTAACCGCTCATCAAATCGCTTGGGGCTTCTTTAGTGGGGCGATGCGGGATGAAGCGTTGTATGTGCTGGATGGTAAACTCGGTTTAGGATCTCCGGCTTTAAGAGCGATGGAAGATGCACCGGGAAAACCTGACCCCACCGGACTTTTTGAAGTTATCCAAGAATTAGAAATAGAAGGACAACAAACCCCTGTGATTTATGTTGGGGATACGGTGGCAGATATGTACACTGTTACGAAAGCTCAACAGTTACAACCTTCGAGAATTTGGCTAGGGGTTGGCGTTTTACCGCCCCATATTCAACAAGCTGATCCCGAACGTCGCCAAGCTTATCAATTAAATTTACAAACAGCAGGCGCGACTATCATTTTAAACAATATCGAAGAATTAAACCCGACTAAAATTCAGGAATTAATTCATTAATTAGAATTTAACAAATCTATTGTACAGGCAATAATACCAGCATGATTTGAGGCTTCAATTCTTTCAGCGTCATAGTAAACCAGTAAAAAGGCGATTAATTATTTTATCGAAGTTTCCTCTTAATTCTTAATTCCTTCTGCCTCATGACTCCTTTATTTGATGCTTAATTGGGTTCAGTTAACGTCATAATCACATCATACCGAAAATCATTCGCTAATTGGTTTAAGAGTTTGGCGATCGCACCATAAGAAGCCGGAATTTTACTAATCACTTGTGAAACCACCTTAGAATTTAAGGTGCAGGAGGCTTCATGTAACTCTTGAACTAACGCTTGGGGTAACAGTTGCATCACCTCTGGTGTTAATTCCACCAGTTGACTAATTTCCAGCCCTTCAAAATTTCCAGAATTCGGTTCTAACTCCGCTAATTGTTCTCCATTCTCCTCATAAAGAAAACGGAGTCCTAAATGTTGAACAATTTTTTCAAATAAGAACTCAACCCGGAAAGGTTTTCTAATAAAGTCATCACAACCCGCCGACAAAACAATTGCTTTATCTTGTTGTAATGCACTGGCAGTTAACGCAATAATCACCGTCGCTTGTCCGTGTAAATGTTGTTTAATCCATTGGGTTGCTTCATACCCATCCATCACCGGCATTCGCATATCCATAAAGATTAAATGGGGGTTCCAACTTTCCCATAATTCAACAGCTTCTTTACCGTTTTCGGCTTCTTTTAATTCAAATCCTAATGGTTGTAAGACTTTAATCACCAACTGGCGATTTGTCCAATTATCATCAACAACTAAAATCCGATAGCTGGGTTGATTCGGTGCTAAACCAATAACTCGCCGTGATAAATCTTGGCATTTTACACAAGAAGAATCCGCTAAACTCACCTCAACATAAAACTCAAAAACTGTTCCTTTTCCCAGTTGACTTCTCACGCCTATTTCACCCCCCATTAATTTAACAAATTGTTCACTAATGGGTAAACCTAAACCCGTACCTTGTTGAGATTTTCGTCCGGTTTCTGTTTGGATAAACGGTTGAAATAATAGTTCTAATTCGTCAGGCGCAATCCCCGCACCCGTATCTTCAACTTCAAAATAAATTCGCGCTTTTTGGACAGATAATACTGAGTTCTGTTGATCGGGTTTGACTCTTAAGGTGATGCTTCCTGCTTCGGTAAATTTAATCGAATTACCTAATAAATTAATTAAAACTTGGCGTAATTTGCTTTCATCGGTTTCAATATATTGAGGAACGTCAGGATCACAAATGACATTAAATTCTAATCCTTTAGATTGTGCTTTAAAGGCTAACATATCTTCAATGCTGTCTAACAGGCGCATGAAATCAAATTTACAAGCATTTAAAACAATTCGCCCCGCTTCTATTTTCGACATCTCCAAAACATCATTAATTAAATTCAGAAGATGTTCGCCACTGCGACTAATAATATTCAGATGTTCTTGATGTTCTTTTAATAAAACCGTTGAATTTCGCTGTAAATCTCGCTCCATTAATTGAGTAAATCCTAAAATTGCATTCATCGGCGTTCGCAATTCATGACTCATTCGGGCGAGGAATTCACTTTTAGCATGGTTGGCGGCTTCTGCGGCTTCTGCGGCTTTTTGAAGGGCGATTTGGACTTGTTTGCGATCGCAAATATCTCGCACGATCGCACAGCCATATTCTTTACCATTATATTCTAAATAACTGAGGGTAATTTCAACACTAATCTCTTGACCTTGTTTGGTACGATGAACCGATTCAAAGGTAAAGGAACCCTGTTGTCTTAAATCATCCCAATCAATCGCCCATGAACCTTCTGAGGCTTTTAAATCAATATCTTTGACGCTCATTTTTAGTAATTCTTCGCGAGAATACCCCAAGGCTTTACAAGCGGATTCATTCACATAAAAAAACTGAGCTTCAATATCCGTAAATAAAAAATAATCCCTAGATTTTTCAATCGAAAATTGCGTTAATCTCAGCTTTTCATCAATTTCTTTGCGTTCAGTAATATCTTCAATAACGCCTAAAATTCCCCTGACCTTCCCTTGGGAATCCTGCATCGGAATTCGACTAATATCTAGCCACAATCTTCGCCCATCGGCGGTTAATTTTTGTTTCGGTAAAACAATGTGCATTTCCGCTTGTTTAGATTCCATCACCCGGCGATCTTGGGCGCGAAAAAAATCAGCTACTTTCGGATCATTAAATAAATCGTAATCAGTTTTTCCAATTACATAGTCTGCACTTTCTAATTGCGCCGCATCCGCCCATTTTTCATTACAGCCTCTAAATACTAAATTGGTATCTTTCCAAAATACTTGTTGCGGAATATTATTTAAAATGAGGCGTAAATATTCCTCTCGTTCTTTAATCGATTCTTCGGCTAATTTTCGGTCTGTAATATCTTGAATTTGACTAATGACTGATTGGGGATTTCCCTGAGAGTCAAAGCGTAAATAGCCATTAGCAATGACATCAACCCATTGTCCTTGTTGATGGCGATAGCGTTTTTCTAGTTTATATTGTTTAATCTCTTGATGAATCAGTTGTTGAAAAAAAGCTAAACTCAGTTCTTGATCATCAGGATGGGTAATTTCATTAAATCCTAACTGCATTAACTCAGCTTGAGAATAACCCACCAATTGACAAAAGGATGAATTTACCTCTAAAAAATGCCCATCCAAGGATAATTCTACCATGCCAATTGGGGATAAATGGAAGAGATCTTTCCAATAAGCTTCACTTTCTTTCAGTTTAATTTCCAGTTGTTGACGGCTTTTAACTTCTTGCGCTAATTTTCGCTGTAACGACCGTGATTTAGAAACCTTAAGCGTTTTCATAGTTCCCCTGATCTCGTAACGGTATCGTAAAATAAAAGGTAGTTCCGATTCCTAATTCAGATTCTAACCAAATTTTTCCACCGTGACGTTCGACAATTTTTTTACAGATTGCCAAACCAATCCCTGTCCCTGGATAATGTTGAGAACTGTGTAAGCGTGTGAAAATCTGAAAAATGCGATCAAAATATTGAGAATCAATGCCAATTCCATTATCATGAATTGCAAAAAGCCAATCTTGGGCGGTTTGTTTTGTTGTAATGGTAACTTTGGGTTGAACGTTAGGGCGTTGGTATTTAATCCCATTTTCAATTAAATTTTGGAACAGTTGTGTCAATTGCACACCATCCCCCATCACCACAGGTAAGGTATCATAACTAATGATAGCATGATTTTTTTCAAGAGTTTTCTGTAAATGAACTAAAGTTTTTGTTAAAAGTTCTTGGCAATCGATCGGTTTCAAGTCTCGTTTTTTCGTGCCAACACGGCTATATTCGAGTAAATTTTTGATGAGTTCTTGCATTCTAATCCCTTCATCTAAAATCGGTCGAACATATTCCTCTGCTTCGGCTTCAAAGTCGATGGTTGATTTCATTCCCAGTAACAATTCTGCAAACCCGGTAATACTTTGGAGAGGTTGCTGTAAATCATGGGAAACGACATAAGCAAACTCTTCTAACTCTTGATTGGAACGCTTTAACTCTTGATTTAATTGTTGTAGTTGTAAATTTTGGGATTGTAATTGTTGTTGTAAACGACAAATGGTGAGTTGATTTTCCACCCGTGCTAAAACTTCTTCTACTTGAAAGGGTTTGGTAACATAATCAATCCCCCCGACCTTAAAGGCTTGAACTTTATCTAAAACATCATCTAAAGAACTCAGGAAAATAACCGGAACTTCTGCCGTTTCGGGTTGAGATTTCAGGGTTGAACAGACTTCATACCCATCCATATCGGGCATTTTAATATCCAATAAAATTAAGTCTGGAAGCGAATTTTTAACCGCCATTAATGCCAATCTTCCATTAATCGCACATTGGACTTCATATCCTTGTTCGCTTAAGGTTTCCGATAACAACCGCAAGTTATTAGGAGTATCATCAACAATTAAAATATTTCCTTTATTGATTAACATCTTTTTTTAACGTTTAATAAAAAACGATCTGATCTAATTTTGAACAAAACACTAATAATCATACTATAGTAGTTGTTTCGTTATATAGCAGTTGTCAGGAAGATTAGAACCTGATTAAAAGCTGGAAGGGTTATTTGAAAAGTCTTTACCTCTTCCCTCCTGTCTCCAGCAAAGCTATCTTCTGTTATAGTTGTGAACGCTTTGAATTCAGAAAATTTAACCCTGTATAGTCGTAGATACGCGCTATAGCGCGGAGATATATCTAAAGTTTGAGTATAAAAAAAAAATTATTTAATAATTAAAAC
>JBMDYE010000638.1:0-3667 GCA_048595135.1 Planktothrix sp.
CGAATAATAATGAAACTTTAACCCAAGAATTAATTAATTACTGTCCTAAAAAACAAAATCAGTAATTAGCCGTAGGGGCGTTGGCGGAGCCTGCCGTTAGGCTCAGCATTCGGGCAGTAATCTAGGAGAAAAACCGATAAAATGTCATACGAAAGCTTCGCCCCTACGGCCGATACATGATTTTGTTTTTTAGGACAAAAATTAATTCATTCATGGGTTCAAGGTTAGTTAGTATTGGACCCTTGATTGGCTTTTGCTCCCGCTTGGGTTGCTTTTTCTCTGGCTTCTTGCAGTTGTTGTTTTCCTTGCGGTGTAACGGGTGCTTTTTTCGCTTGGTCTAACGCTTGACCCATTTCTTTTAATGCTTGCGATAACTCTCGGAATTGTTGAGTTGAGTTAGTCTGAAATGTTTTTAATTTGTTATCCTTAATTCTCAGGTTTTCAATTTCGGTTGCGATGTTATTTAATTCTTGAGAAAGTTTTTGGGTATTGGCTGGATCAAGGTTCTGACTTTGATTAATCGCTAAGGTTTGACCTCGATTAATGACTCCCATCAGTTTAGTACAATCACTGGCTTTACTGCTACAACTAATTAAGGTAGATGCGATCGCCACTAATGTCAATCGTCCCATTAACGTTCGACCCGACAGCCCACCCTTTAAACCCAGCTTCTCAAAACGTTTCACAATCTTTTAGATAATATTCAGTCTCATCTATTTTGCAGGGTTCAGGGGAGAAAATCAAGCAATTTTAATATTGTAGGGGCGAGGCGCGCCTCGCCCTTACTTTTGGGTTAATTATAAGAGCCTAATTTATTAGTTATATGACAGATTTATAATAGAATCAATAGAATAGGATTAATTAGAGGATGATCAGCATGAATTTTGAGAGTTATTTGCGATCGCTTCAAAAAAATTTACAACGGGGTAGTGAACGCACCCATTACCCCACTTTAAAAACTTTACTGGATCATCCCTCAGAACAAATTGAAGCCAGTATTGAAGAAAAAGGTAATAAAGCCGGGATTCCTGATTTTACGGTAAGGAAACGGGACTTATTAATTGGGTATGTAGAAGCAAAAGATTTAGGAATCGATTTATCAACCGTTGAAAAAAGCGAACAGTTAGAACGATATCGAGAATCTCATATTGGGGCTAATTTAATCTTAACCAATTATTTAGAATTTCGCTGGTATGTGGACGGAAAGCTACGGTTAAAAACAAGTTTAGGAGAACAAACTAATCAGCAGATTCAACTGCTCAATCCTGAACAAACTAATCAACTGATTCAAGGATTTCTAAACTATCAGGGCGAAATTATTAATAACCCTGAAGATTTAGCAAAACAGATGGCACGGTTGACAAAAGCCATTCGTTATGCAGTCATAGAAGCTTTAAAATTAGAAACAGAAACGGGAGAATTGCATCAACTTCAAAAGGGATTTCAAGAGGTTTTATTACCGAATTTAGAACAGTCTACCTTTGCGGATATGTATGCTCAAACTGTTGCTTATGGTTTATTTACAGCTAGGGTTAGTCATGCTCAAAACCCTCAAGGATACCCTTTTGAACGGCGGACAGCCGGGTTATATATTCCCGATACAAACCCATTTTTAAAGCGGTTATTTAATACCGTTGTTGATACCGATGCTATTTCTCAAATTAATTGGGCGGTTGATGATTTAGTTCAACTTTTAGCCCAAGTCAATATGACCAATATTTTAGAAAATTTTGGCAAAAATACCCGACAGTCAGATCCGGTTGTACATTTTTATGAAACCTTTCTCGCGGCTTATGATGCTGCTTTGCGGAAAAGTAGAGGCGTTTATTATACACCAGAACCTGTGGTTTCTTTTATTGTCCGTTCAGTTGATTTAATTTTGAAAAATCGGTTCAATTTGAGCTTGGGTTTAGCGGATTATAGCATCGATAAAGTTACAAAACAACCAAGGGTACAAATTCTTGATCCAGCAACCGGAACTGGAACGTTTCTTTATGCGGTGGTGAATCAAATCTATCAGAATTTAGATGAAATGGGGTTAGGGAGTAGTTGGAATGATTATGTTAAAGAGCATTTATTAAATCGGTTATATGGATTTGAATTGTTAATGGCTCCTTATGCGATCGCTCATTTAAAATTAGGCTTACAATTACAAAATTATGGGTATGAATTTAAAGCAAAACAACGATTAGGAATTTATTTAACCAATACCTTAGATGAAGCGTTGAAAAAATCTGAGATTTTATTTGGTCAATATGTCGCCCAAGAAGCCAATGAAGCCGCAGCGATTAAGCGGGATTTTCCGGTTATGATCGTATTAGGAAATCCTCCTTATTCTGGTCATTCTGCTAATAAAAGCGAGTGGATAGGGGGATTAGTAAAAGACTATTATTCTGTGGATGGTGTACCATTAGGAGAACGTAACCCTAAATACTTACAAGATGATTATGTTAAATTTATCCGGTTTGGACAATGGCGAATTGATCGGACAGGTTCAGGAATTTTAGCATTTATTACTAATCATGGTTATCTGGATAATCCCACTTTTCGGGGAATGCGGCAAAGTTTAGATAAAACCTTTGATGAAATTTATATAATGGATTTACACGGGAATAGTAAGAAAAAAGAAGTGACTCCCGATGGTTTACCCGATAAAAATGTATTTGATATTCAGCAGGGAGTCGCCGTTTGTTTCATGATTAAATATCCCCAGGAGAAAACAAGATGATCCGAACCCAAAAATTTACAGCTATCATTGAGCGTGAAGGTGATGGTTATGTGGCTTTATGTCCAGAACTAGATATTGCTAGTCAAGGTGATTCCATTGAAGAAGCAAGAAATAATTTGATTGAAGCGTTAGAATTGTTTTTTGAAGTGGCTGACCCTTCAGAAATACAAAATCGCTTACGTTCAGAAGTATTTGTAACTCAATTGGAGGTAGCGATTGGGTAAGCTACGAGTTTTATCAGGTCAAGAAGTTTGTCAAATTTTAGCAGCTAATGGTTTTGTTAAAGTGCGACAACGGGGTAGTCATATCATTATGCAACTGAAAACAGAGGAAACAACAATAACGGTTCCTGTTCCCAATTATCCAGAACTAAAAATTGGGACTTTACAATCGATTATTCGTCAATCAGGATTACCACGTTATCTTTGTTATCTTTTTGAGGTGAGCTAATGACTAAATATTATCATGTTGATCTCTGGGGTTCACGGGAAGAGAAGTATCATTATCTCAACGAAAATGATGTTACTACAATTGAGTGGAAAGAAATTTTTCCTACTTCACCTTTTTATCTTTTTATTCCTCAAAATCAAGATTTATTAGCAGAATATAACCAAGGGTGGAAAATTACTGATATAATGCCTGTTAATTCAACAGGTGTTAAAACCCATCGAGATCACTTTGCTTTAGATTTTGATGCAGATATCCTCCGAAAACGAATAGAAGATTTTATAAACTTAAAGATTGCTGATGATGTTATTGCTAAAAGATATAGATTATCTGAAACTTGTGAATGGAAAATCAAAGAAAAAAGACAACTACTGGCTAACCAATTGAATTGGGAAAAATATTTTACTCGATGTATTTATCGTCCTTTTGATATTAGATACTATTATCATCATAAAGATATCGTTGAACGTCCCAGACAAGAAGTCATGAAAC
>JBMDYE010000639.1:0-35389 GCA_048595135.1 Planktothrix sp.
CCAGCAATCTAACCTTCTTCGAGAACGGAAATTTGAAGAATTAGATTTATCCCATTTAATTGAGGAATTAGAAGACTTGGGAAATCGACATTATGACCAACTTGAATCTCGATTAACTCAATTAATTGCTCATTTATTAAAATGGCAGGTTCAGCATTGGAAACAAACAAACAGTTGGCGGGCAACAATTCGAGTTCAACGCACTGCTATTGCTAAACTGTTGAGACGAAATCCTGGGTTAAAATCCCGCTTAGAAGAAGCCTTGAATGAAAGCTGGCCAGAAGCCAGGGATTTAGCGATCGCAGAAACCGATTTACCCGATAATCAATTCCCTGAAGTTTGCCCGTTTTCCTTAGAACAAATTATGAGTTCCGACTTTTGGCCGGAGCATTAATACACCTTAATATTAATAATGAAGATTAAAACAAAGCTTCAATTCCTATTCACAGGTTTATTAACCACTGGATTAATTAATACTCAACCCCTCGCCGCATCAACGGTTTCTGCGGAATACGCCTGGATTATTGATCCTCCGTCTAATGTTCGGGTCGAACCTAACGGTGAAATTCTCTGCCAAATCACTGAAAAAACCAGAATTTCGGTTTATTACTTTACAACTCGTGTCGGTGGGATTGCGAGTCCGATGGATGGTTGGTATAGTACCAGTGCTTGTGGCATCGACAACATGGGATGGATTCATGAATCCCAAATTGAACTAACCGGAGAAACCCACAGCGCCCCCTGAAATCAGTAATCAGTAATCAGTTATCAGTAATCAGTTATCAGTGTAAGAGTTATTAGTTGTCGGGTAGATAGTAAACAATGAGTAAATCGTTAATCCTGATCAATTTCCAACGATTCACTGAAAAACTCAAACTAATCACTAACGACTAATGACTGCCAAACTGATTACTGATTACTGATTACTGATTACTGATTACAATGGTAAAGCTAAGGGTTTGAACCCATGCTTAATGGAAACTTTGCCAATTTCTTCCATTTTTTCAACCGTAATTTGATTCCGACCCCAAGAAAAATTAGTGTAAATTTTCTCAAATTCCAGTAACATCGATTCTGCAAAACAGGCGAACAGTTGACGTCCGGGTAACTTCATATTGACGATTTTCATAATTTTCCAGTCAATATCCAGGGCGTGTTCAACAATTCCCCCGTCTAAGATATGAATCTCAGGATGTTGAATTTGAGTTGCTAAATTCTTAGGATAGCCACCATCAATCAGTAAACAAGGTTTTTTTAACGTATTGGGATCAATTTCCACCCCTTTCGGCATACTCGCCACCCAAACAATAATATCCGCTTGGGGTAAAGCATCTTCTAATCCCAGAATTTTGCCGCGTCCTAATTCCGCTTGCAAACTATTCAAGCGTTCCTTATCACGGGCAATTAACAACAATTCTTTCACAGGGGAACTTTCGGTTAACCACCGACAAACCGCACTGCCAATATCCCCCGTCGCCCCACAAACCGCAACCGTTGCTTGAGTTAAATCAATGCCTAAGCGTTGCGCTTCATTTTCCACTTGGCGGCAGATAATATAAGCCGTGTGGGTGTTTCCGGTGGTAAACCGTTCAAACTCTAACTTAATATTACGAACTTGCTGAATTTGTTCTAAGTTAAAATTTTCAAAAATAATTGAAGAAAATCCCCCTAAAGCCGTGATATTAATGCCATTTTTTTGAGCATGAGCCATTGCATTAATCACTTTCCGAGTGGCAGCTTTAATGCGACGAGTCGCTAACATTTCCGGCAAGAAACAGGATTCTACATACTTGCCTTCAATGATTTGACCTGTAATGCTGGTGACTTTGATATCATCAACGATTTGAGGGGGGGCGCTACACCAAAAATCTAACCCCTGGTCAGCGTATTCTGGATATCCCAAATCTCTCGCAACGGCTTGGGCGTGTTCTAAACTTGTCAGATGACCGATTAAACCAAACATGATTCGACTTTAGATTTTAAGATAGATTTTAGATTTTAACGTCGGAAGTTGCAGACTGGGGAAAACCCTCGCACTAGCCAGCCTGCCAAACCTCCAAAAGAGTTGACTCCAAAATCTAAAGGGTGTTTAGGCGGCAGTTAAACCGTGGGCAGACATCCGCATAATATCGCGGGTTGAGAATCCAATATTGCTGAGGGCTTCCCCATAGGCAATCATGAAATCCTCCACTAAAGCGTCTTTGTCCATGCCCAAAACGCGAGCATCCGCCTCCACTTGATTGAGCATTCTCCAAACGATGGGCAGGTTCTGGGAGTTAGCCACTTCGAGTTCCGCTTTGGACGCCTCAAAGTTCGCTTTTAACCATTCTTCCCCAAAGTTGAGGTGCATATATTCATCTTTGACCACTCCTTCGGTGATTTTCCGTGCAAACGGGTCAGCAACGGGAATGTAAATGTTATACGCGGCGATCGCAAAACATTCGATAATCAAAGATTGAATCAGCAAGCAGGTGACCACTTTTCCTTCGGCGGCTGCATCCTTAAAATTTTGGTGCAGTTGAGCAAAGAACTCACGGGCAAAATCCAGATCGGGTGTCACACTTAAATTGCGACCGCAAGCCTGAAACCCGTTCTGATGGCGTTTTTCCATTTTGGACAAACCCTTTAAAGCGTCTTGATGCTCAGGCAACATTTCACCCAGCTTGATGTAATTGTCATAAGCTTCTTGTTCGCCTTCAATTACAATTGCGTTAATCCGGCTGTAAGCATCCTTGTAGGTTTCCGATTGGAAGTCAATGGCGGGAATGGCTTCAAGCTGTGGCATAGATTTAGAATCTCCTCCTAATCCAATGAGTTATTATTGCTAGTTTACAAACTCCCGACCCCATCCTACAGACAGACTCAGATGGAAGGTAGAGAGCGAATGGTTCCATTAAACTGTTTAATTCAGCTTATAGTGTACTGTACCTATTGAAGTGAAGAATAGCTTAATTTCCCTGAATCTGGAGAAATATTCTGTTCAAATTCCCGTTAAAATTCGTTTTCATAAGTTTACCTTAATTAATATAGGCTTACAACCCATTCATTCCTTATGTCAAAATCCATTGATTACGAAAAAATCTTAGCACCGTTCAG
Organism: Planktothrix sp.; assembly: GCA_048595135.1. Classification (GTDB taxonomy): domain Bacteria; phylum Cyanobacteriota; class Cyanobacteriia; order Cyanobacteriales; family Microcoleaceae; genus JBMDYE01. The sequence continues at coordinate 3,097 of JBMDYE010000639.1, forward strand.
TTGGGTATTGCTTTGGGTTGGTGCCTTGGTGGTGGTGTTGCCCTTATTCGTGGTGTTACTCACCTCCTTTTCCACCCCTGGGGTCGTGGGAACCCCCCAGTTAACCTTAGCCAACTATCAACAAGCTTGGCAGCGGGGAAAGTTTTTGCTGGCCTTTGCTAACTCAACTGTTGTTGCTTTAGCCGTCACCGCTTTTCAAGTCATTACCTCTGCCTTAGCCGGATATGCCTTAGCAAGGCTGCAATTTCGAGGACGACAAGCGATTTTACTGATTGTGATTACCACCTTAGTCATCCCCTTTCAGTTATTAGTGATTCCCATTTTCTTAGTCTTAAAATGGGGACATTTGTTAAATACTTACTGGGCGTTAATTTTACCCACTGCGGTCAACGGTTTTGGAATTTTTCTATTACGTCAATATTTTGTCACCATTCCGATTGAATTAGAAGAATCCGCTGCTTTAGATGGGGCAAATCGATGGCAAATTTTATGGAATGTGATGTTACCTTTAGCTCAACCTGCCCTCGTTACTTTATCTTTATTTACCTTTATTGGGGAATGGAATGATTTATTTAAACCCTTAGTGTTTACCACTCGACCGGAATTAAAAACTGTACAATTAGTCTTATCTGAATTTCAAGAACAATTTACCAGCAGTTGGCCGTTACTCATGGCAGCCGTTGTCATTGCTTCGGTTCCCGTCATCGTTGTATTTTTAATCGGACAAAAACAATTTATTCGAGGAATTGCTACCACCGGAATTAAAAATTAATAGTCCGAACTCCCTACGCTTAGGATGGGGGTTGAATCGCATTTTTTAAGGTTTCTTTGTTTAACTCTTGTTTCGGTTTAGCAACCGAACCTTCTTTAAAACGCTCAAGTGCTAAGTTGGTGGTGGAATTACTTTCAGAATTATTATCTAATAAAATCGAATTATTCAAGATTTCTAATTGAGCATCGACAATTTCATCATCGGTTTCATACCAACGAGCGATCGCCACCGATAACGTTTCAATATCATCCGGTAACGGTTCAATTAATGCAACTAATTCTTGCCGTTTTTCAGGGGTAAATAGTTGAGGCTGTTCTTGTAGCAGTTGCACAAAGGCTTCTAGATTTTGCTTGTAAAAAGACATAAACTAATCGCTAAATAATGATCTCAAATTTAATAATATAGCGCTACCCATAGAGTCGGTGGATCAGGATGGCTGCTATTTTAACTGTTTTCCTTAAGGAAAATACCGATAAAAGTCCCGACGGTGTAGCACCCGCATGAGTTCTATTTGATCTCCATTAACCTCAAAACCAATTCGATAATTTCCAACTCGGATACGATATCGGTTTGATGTTCCAACCAATGCTTTAAGATTAGGTAACTCTTGAATAGATGTAGCTTCCGGTAAAGTTGTGAACACTAACTCATAAATAGACGCATAAACCTCTTGTTTTTTGAGCTTCTTTAAGTCTCTCAAAAACAGTGTTCTATACTCAACTTTCAATCTTCATCCTCCGACAAAAAAGCAATTGCTTGGTCACGGCTGAGTAAAGAAGTTGTTTTCGCTTCATCCATTGCTTTGTTGAGGCAATAGTCCTCAATATTTTCAGTTATTGTTTCGAGGGAATCATTATCTTGAGGTAAGATTTTTTTCCACAGATCAATGGGAATGACCACGGCAGTTTGATTGCCATTACTATCTGTTAGATATTGAAAATTGGTGGGATTCATTACTGTTTTCTCTTGTTAACTGAATTCCTGAAGATGCTCTTGGAAACGGGATGTCTGGGAGTTTAGTTGTTTACTTATATTCAATTAACGGATTTGATTGACCCACCGTTTTATTCAAATAAAACTTGATTTGTCCAAACAAATTCGGAAATTTTGCGACAATACAAGACACCGCATAAAGGGCAGAATCTGAACTGGAAAATCCCCGATTCTGAAGAGATTTATAGGTTTTATAAATTAAAAGCGGATAAGCTCCTAATAACAATAAACTCCGGTCTTGGGTGGGTAAAATTAAAATCACAGACAATAAGGGAACAATCAATCCCCATAACCAAATACTACGGGTTTCTTTCACCCAATGGTTTTCGGGCGGATTTCCATGTAAATAAGCACCTTCTGCATAGGCGTGACCTGCTCTAAAATTGCGTTTCCACCACTGACTAAAGCGAGTCATTTGAGCATCATGGAGGGTCATTTCTGCATCTAAACGGAAAATTTTCCATCCCCGTTGGCGCAGTCTGACACATAATTCTGGTTCTTCTCCCGCAATTAAAGACGGGTCAAACCCACCCACCTGAAGAACCGCTTCTACTCGCATCATCGCATCGCCACCACAAGCTTTTGTTTCACCAACTGGGGTATTCCATTCAATATCACAAAGGCGGTTATAAATCGACGCTTCAGGATACCGTTCTCGCCGCCGTCCACACACCACCGCAAGCTCAGGATTTTTATCTAATTCCTGTTGTGCTTTTTCAATCCAACCGTCTACAATTTCGCAGTCCCCATCAACAAACTGCACATAAGTTAACTGGGGATTTTTATCTAGTAAAAACTCAAATCCGGCGTTTCTCGCTCTGGCTGCGGTGAATGGAATTGATAAGTCTAATTCTACCACATCAACACCGAGCGATCGCGCCATTTCTACAGAACCATCCGTCGAACCGGAATCCACATAAACGGCATTATTTACTTTACCAACAATTGAAGATAAACACTGACGTAAGCGCTCGCCTTCATTCCGTCCAATTGCAACTAATCCAATTTGGCTCATAAACTTAGAATTAAAATTAAAAAGTGTTTCAGTCACCAGTCACCAGTCACCAGTCACCAGTTAGAAGAAGCAGGGGGACAAGGGGGGCGGGGGGAGCGGAGGGAGCGGAGGGAGCAGGGGGAGCAGGGGGAGATAAGGGGAAAGAGACACTATTTCTCCTTACTTATTCCTTATTCCTTCTTCCTCCTGACTCCTGACGGGCGTGACTCCTCTTCTTAATTCTTAATTCTGATCCTTACGTGCTACGCACAGGCTCCGCCTACGTTCCACTCAGGACGCTACTTGAGTCTCTTAATTCTTAATTCTTAATTCTTAATTCTTAATTTGCTCTTTTTTGCGACTAATAATTTTAGCAGGAATTCCAACAGCCGTTTCCCCTGCTGGAATATCCGTTAAAACCACAGCATTTGCACCAATACAAGCATCATCACCAATGGTAACACCCCCTAAAATTTTTGCCCCTGCACCCACATTCACCCGTTTTCCTAATTTCGGAGCATCAAAGGGTTTATCTAAATAACGATTTCCTAATGTTACCCCTTGACGAATAATACTATCATCGCCAATGGTACTATAACCATGAATTACAATCCCATGTTGATGTTCAAAAATAACTCGTCGTCCTAAGTTAACAGTATAAGGTAATTCAATCCCGTAAGTATTCCGCATTTTTCGGAATAAAGCGCGATAAAGCATGGTCATGGGTGCGCGAAGAATGGGGGATTTAAGGGTCATTCTCCACACCCCAAATCGTTGAACAGCCACCGCCCGAAATCCAGGTCTTGTCCAATCTCGTTCATGGGCAATCCAATCTTCTTTAATTTGTTCCCAAAGTCCTAATTCGGGCGTTTGATGCAGAGATAGACTGATTTGGTTTTCAGGTTCCGACGAGTTAAAAAAATCCCAAATCACGCTATTTTGAATAAAATCTTGGAGAAAATTTGGGGGGTCAGTATCAGGTTTTTGTTGAACAATTCGCCGCACCCGCCACACCGCAAAACAAACAATCCAAAGAAGATCTGAAATCGCGGCATAAACCCGACCATAATTTTTAGTAAAATAGCGTTTTCGCGATTCAAACCAATATTTCGGAAGTCGTTTGGGGGGTTTTTTCGTATCGGTGACGCCGGAACTTTGCCCGACTAAATGCACTACATGACTTTCAGGAACATACCAACAGGGCCAACCTGCCCGATTTGCCTGAAGACAAAAATCCATTTCTTCGTAATACATAAAATAGTCATCATCCATCAATCCAATTTTGTCAAACACAGAACGACGGACAATCATCGAAGCGCCAGCCACCCAATCCGTAGGGCAGGTTTCATCAGTCACGGGAGGTGCCACGACCCATTTTTCTAATAATTTAGAAACGATTCCTAAGCGTAACCCGGATTCAATTTCACTGAATAAAGTATGGAAACGAAACGCTGACCGTTGAGGCGTGCCATCGGGGTCTTCTAACCGACTTCCAGCAATCCCCACTTCGGGATTTTCATCCATAAATTTTACTAAGCTGGTTAAAGCGCCAGGACGAACAATGGTATCTGGATTTAATAATAAAACATATTGGGGAGGATGATTAGAGTTCAAAGCAGGTCGAATAATTTCATTATTGCCATAAGCAAAGCCCCCATTCTTTTCTAAGGGCATGAAAGAAACCCAATCCCCCCAGTTTTCTTGTTCAATAGCGGCTTGAATTTTCTCAATGGAATCATCCCCAGATAAATTATCAGAAACAACAACTTTTGTTCCGGGTAATGCTTGCACTTCACTCACTAAGGAATGTAAGCAATCTATTGTTAATTGAGGAGTCCGATAATTAACAATCGCCACTAATAACACCGGAGAATCAGTCATCTCTGAAGCATTAACCATAAATAATTTCCCTTAGTCAGTAATCAGTCAGAAGAAGGCAGGAGGCAGCGAGCGCTCTTGGGCAGGAGGAAGTAATCAGTAATTAATTGTTAATTGTTCTACGTTTTCCCTTTTCCCTTTTCCCTCCAGCCCCCAGCAAAGCTGCCTTCAATTCTTAATTCTTAATTCAGATCCTTCGCTCCGCTCAGGACGCTGCGCGATTCTTAATTCTTAATTCTTAATTCTTAATTCTTAATTCTTAATTCTTAATTCCTCTTACATTCTTCCCACCAGCAGGGATTTTCATCGATGAAATCCATTAAAGCATTATATTTGGGAGACTCGGTTTGATTTAAAGATTCTAATGCACCCCAACTTCCCCATTTGGAGGGTTGACCCACATCAACAAAGTGCATAAACAACGTTCCTCCCGCTTGCTTCCAATTGTTTAATAGCTGCTGATAAGCTTTGTACATTTCAGGATTACGGTTGAGTTCAATAAAAAACTTTGTTAATTGTTCATTATTTTCCACACCTTCAATCCCAACAATATGTTGACCACCTTCATAAGCAACTAACTGTAAGTTCCGTTGTTTGGCAACCTCTGCATGATAGAGGAATCGTTCATTAACTTTCACTATACTGTCTTTGTCTTTGGGAGTTAAACCTCCGACTTGTAATTGTTGAAAACCTTTAGATACCCCTTGGTCAGGTTCCTTCAACCAAGACTCAACGGTACTGGTATTTTTAGGATGACCTAAATCACCACTAAAATAACCTGTTATTGCATAAGCATCAATACCTTGCTGATAACAGGGTTGATTTCCTTCCGCCACCCACGCCGGACAATCTAACACCGCTGTTTCTAAACCTTCCCAAGCGGTTTGAGTTGAAATCACACAAACCACTTGATCTTTTCGATTTCCAAAGGTTTTTTTCCAAATTTCACAAGTTTGGGCGCTGCGCATTCCATACCATTGCATATAAGCATCCCCTAAATTTTCTCCCCACCGCGCTTTTCCTTGTTCTAAGGCGTAATGAGATTGTTTAAATTGCCAATTCCAAACTTCATTAGAAAATTCAACATAAACTTTTAAATTCGGGTTTAAATTTTCTTTCACCAATTGAGCAAATTCTTGGATATATTCATCGTTAGCTTGATGGGGCATATTAAACCAAGGTTCGCTTTGCATTTGATTTGATAAAGCGATCATCACTTCAATAGGAACCCCCTTGCGAGTATAAGTTGCCTGATTTAACTGGGGTCGATCTTTCCATTTTTTTTGTTTGGAATTATTGGTTTCTAACCAATCCATATACCGTAATGCACGAAACTTTTCAATCGATTTTAAAAAAGTTGGATTAAACAATTCTCCTTTTTGATAACGGGGTTCATCTTCAGCTTTAATCACCCGAATATTGCGAATATAATTGCCTGTTTTATTAGGATCGGTCGCAACCAGCGTCATTAACACACCATCTTTAAAGCTGGAATCAACTTCAATTATATCTCGTCCGGGTTGAGATTCTGCCGCAATTTTTTTAGCCCCGAAGCTATAGTCGAGTTGACCTTCTCCGTCATATAAAACGATATATTTTCCCCCCGGAAATTGATTCGGGATTTCGCGAAATAATAAGGCACTAACGCGGGTAAATTTTGGGGGATCTTCGGGAGCAGGTAAAGATTTTACCCAACCGTTTTCATCTAAATCAATTTGTTTAAATTCATCGGTATCCCATTCCCCCCATCCTTGACATCCTGGATCACCTTTAACACATTGAGTGAGCCAGGGAGAGGCTGATTTGAAGTGATCTAAAAAGGGCAGTTGAGTTGACCAATAGCTAACTTTATGTAACCCAGTTCCCAAGGAAGAATTTTGATTTTCTAAGTTAGATCCGGTGGTTAACGCAACTGTTTTTTTGTCAACAAACAAATACCGACTCAACCCAAATAAGCCAGGAGTGACGACTAAAAACAAAAATAATCCCGCTAGAAAGGTTAGTTTGGGGTGTTGTTTAGCAGCATTAAAAAGGCGCATACTGGTTTACTCCTTTAAGGTTAGTACAATATTTAATTAAGTCGTTTTCTTCGGGGACGAATTGGAATTGTGCGAGTCGGACTCGAAGAAACTTGTTTCGGGGGACGCCTCATGGGTTGGGGGACGGGATCACTTAAAACTAATCCAACAATTCCTCCACTCACGAGTGTAAAAACCGGGTTATATTGATTGTTTAAACAGTTATCTAACGCGTATAAAACAATCACCACACTTAAGACGGCGGCGGAGGCAACGTGCGGTTGAAACCAAGTGCGGGGCGGGTAACGGAGAAGGGTAAAACTAACGGCGGGAAGCAACATGGTGCCAAATACACTCGCAACCCCGACCACCCCATAGGTTCCAAAGGCAATAATCCATAAACTATCGGTTACGGACACATCTTTAAGGGTACCATCCCATTGATAGGCGTAAACGCGATTTCTACCCCAGCCGCCCCATCCCCACATTTGACGTTTCAGAGCTTTTTCAACGAGTCCTTCTTCATTATCAAATCTAAATTCTAAAGATTGAGCGCGATCGGGCCCGAAGGCATTGGAGGCGACTTGTACAATTTGATCCGCCCGTTCTCCGGTAAAGTTTCCCGTCACTCCTAAATATAAATAACCCGCTAAAAGTCCTGATAAAATAAAGAGTGGTAAAGCGGTTTTAATGGTTTTGGCGGCAAAGAGAATAATCACCCCATAAACGGTGTACATATAAGCACCCGTTGACCTGACTAATAGGTGCATCACTAACATCCCGATCACCCAGGTTTGCATGGGAATATTGCGAATTTCTTTAATGACTCCCGCTTGCCATAACCATAAAGCGATAAAGGCGGCAACCATCATCCACATTCCCACACTCAAGCCATGAGACATAAACACAGTGGGTCGATAGCCTCCTAAACGCATCGCTTGACTAAAATCTTCAAATCCGTGATAACCATAAATCAGCCGATGCAGTTGGGGACTCATCACACTTTCAAATAAACACAATGGAGCATAAATAATTCCTCCTAGCAATATTCCAATCGCTAATTCTGTGAGGGAGGCTAACGTATTAAAATAAATCCGACCAATAAAATAGGGAATGGCATAAGCAACAATTTGTTCTAAAACATAGGAAACGGCATCATAAGCTGGATTTTTAATCACGGCTTCGGGTGGCATCGGGCCTGTTAATAAGGCGGTGTCTGTGCTGGGATCGTTGGTAAAGGCGGTGATGATCGGACATAAACACCAAATTAACATTGGGATATCTAACCACCCGAATTTAAAGTTTTTAAATCGTTCGGGATCATAGATAAAAATAGCAATTAAAATTCCATAACAAGTGGCAGAAGTTCGGTTATAGTCCGGCAAACCGGGCAACGCAAATCCGGCGCGTTGCGGTAAAAATAACCAAGCAATGAGAAAGCTGAGAATAACTGCCCGCCGGGGTGGAAACTTGGTGAATAAATATAACAGTACGGGCAGCCACAGCACCATGACGAGTTGGGCTTGAGGAGACATAGGAAGAATTAAGAATTAAGAATTAAGAATCGCGTAGCGTCCTGAGTGAAACGAAGGATCAGAATTAAGAATCAGTGTAAGAGTTATTAGTTATCGGATAGATAATCAACACTGAGTAAATTGTTAAGGGTTACTACTTGTTAAGGATTAATGTCGTACAGACGTGCCATGTAACCCCCTCTACAAACTAATAACTAACGACTCAGGACGGCACTACTGATTACTGATTACTGATTACTGATTACTGATTACTGATTATTGGTGACTTTAGAACAATTTGTCTAATGGAAATCCAAATCCTAAGTTATAACGAATGGCTAGTACAACACCAATACACCCCAGTAATACTAGGGTAGCTTTGAGATCCTGTACAAGGCCAGACAGTTTCTCCCGCCACAAACCTACATTAACGGCAATATAAAAAGGAAGGGCATTAAATGCCACCACCAGAACAGCACCGAATTCTCCCAGCAGCGAGAAGCCGATGGGGAGTCCGACTATCATATAGAAGAATTTGAGAAAATTACCAAAGGCAACCGAAGCGGGTTTTCCGATCGCAAATAGCACCCGATCAATACTAACGGACAACAGAAACGGCCATAACCCCAACGCTAAGATCGGTAACATCCAAGAAGCGGCGGTGTATCTTTGGTCATACAGCGTCAAAATTACGAGATCGCCAAAACAAACTAAAAATGTCACCAGTCCCACCAGTGCCATTAATAGCAGCCACCGTTTTTGTAAGATTTTAGCCCGGAGGCTTGCCCGTTCTAGATGGCTGTATTGGGACATGACCGGAAACATCACTTTACCGCCAATGGCTTGCATTAATTGGGTGGGAACATCCGCCAGGGTAAAGGCAACAATATACACCCCTAACACCTCTAACGGTAGTAATTTACCCAAAATCAGTTTATCCGCCTGCACTGCCAAAAAGGTCATCGCGGTAGAAATGAAAATCCAGCGTCCAAAGGAAAAAATTTCGTCAAAGGCTGATTTTTCCCAAGCCAAACGGTTCGCTGTTCCTGGAATCAGGCGATGACTCCACAGCATTTTAATCGTACTCGCCACTAAAGTTCCCCCCACCAAAGCCCAGACACTGCGGGTTAGATAAGCCCAAATAATCATCACCACTAAAGTAATGATTTGAATGGAAAATTCAAAACGGGTGAGCTTTCCCAGGTCAATTCTGCGGTTGAGGGTGGCGATCGCGGTACTATTAAACCCTGCAAACAGGGTGTTGATTCCGGCGACCGGAAGTAACCACAACAACATCGGTTGATTATAAAATTGGCTGACAGGCCAAGTAATAATTAAGCAGGCAAACCACAGGAAAAACCCGCGAATGACTTGGACTGTCCAGGCGGTATTGAGAAATTTGGGATCATCGCCTCGTTCACTGCGAATAATACTGGGTGCAATGCCTAGATCTGAAAAGAGTTCCAAGCCGATTAGAAAGGTATTAATAATCGCCATTAACCCAAATAATTCCGGGGCTAATAGACGAGTTAAGATTAAGTTTCCTCCAAATCGAAGGATTTGACTGCCTCCATAACCGAAGAAAGTCCAAATTGTACCTTTAATGGCTTGTTTTTTTACAGATGACATAAGGGTGTCAATAACGTTAGGCGATTAAAATGGGTGCTAAGGTACAAGATCTTACCCTGATTTAACTTGCTTTTTGATCAATTTTATTCTGAACTTAGAGGAAGAGGAATTTTTGACGAATTGCCTCTGGTGATCGGCTGATTAAGTTGATGATTACTCCCTGATTTTCCTCCAGCAATCTTAACAAGATTAAGAGGTTTTGTTCAGTGTTTTGAGGTTAGCGATCGCCCGTCTCCAGTTGAACTAATCATTGGATGCTATTTATTTTATCGGTTCAGTTCCCCAATGACACTAATTTCACCAAATTTTTACATAGGTTTTACAAACCCTCAACCCCTAGAAGCTTGAAGCTCATCAAATTTCTATCAAAATAGGGATGCTAATTTAGCATCCCTGATGTATTTGTTGGGAGGTAACTAGGGGAATTACTCGGTTTTCTGACCCATTCCCAGTTGTTGTCTATTTTGTTGAAGTTCTTCCCATAACATTGCCAATTGTACATAAGATTCTTCGGCGGAAAGTTTTCCCCCCGTTTGTAAGCCGACAATTAAGTCTACTTTGTGAGCAAATTCTTGTAGATTCCCATGAAAACGGATATTTTCCGGTGTGGCGACACCCCAGTAACGAAATTCCCGTTCAAATGATCCTAAATAAGTCATATCCTTCACCTCCGGTTATTCAAATCTAGAAAGTCTGTGATTCTTTTTCAGGATAGCGGATTCAGAATCCTGACAAACAGTATATTTAGATACTTAAAATTGGATCTCAATATCCTGAAATTATTGCCGTTGAAAAGAGTACCGTTCTCTATCTGACGATAGAAGTTAATCGGGCTACCTCCTCACCAATAACCTGTGCTTGAGTGATTGGTTAAAATTATTTTGATCCGATGGTTCAAGGATACTCTCTAAGGTTCATAACAGGGACGAGAGGGGATAATGGGGCTTAAGCGACGATACTCCCCTAAATATTGTTCTAAAAGCACAAATTGGCTTAAATTGAGGCTATAGTAAATCCATCGTCCGTCTTGACGACTCCGCACCAGCATCGCCTCCTTTAAAATTTTTAAGTGAAACGATAGTTTGGACTGACTCACCCCTAACGCTTCACATAGTTCGCAGACGCACAATTCCTGTTCCCGTAACAGTTCTATCACTTGGAGGCGCAAAGGGTCTGATAGCGCATGGAAACCAGAAAGCATCATGGGGTTTGGGGCGGGTACTGGTATTGACACTATCATCTGTTTTGCAACCATCAACGATCTCCGAAATTAAGGTGATTAGCTCCAGCTTATCATCTTAGTTTTGGTGGCGGTGAACTGCAAATTAAGGGTTGGGATGCTGTGAGTGAAACAGGACTGACTCACAAGACACAGCAAACCAGAACTATCAACCGAGGTTGAGGGGATAAAATCAGGTTAGAATTTCTATTCGGATTAGCTGTTTGACAATCCTGGAATCAAGGTTAAATTTGAATTTTTATCTTGACATAACTTCTTAAATTGTAAAATTCAAACATAATTTTAGGATTAATGTAAATTTTTTAAGCAAGTATCTTGTTTTGCAAAAAAACAAGCTAGTATCAGAAGCACAGCCAACAGCAGTTTTAAGAGTTGAGCAGGAATCAAGATTTTATAGCGCTACGCATTACAGTTAGGATATTTCTAAATCCTGAAACCCTTTTATTGCTTACTGTTCCCTGGCAATCGCTGTTCCCTGTCCTAAGAGTGCATAGCGCTATCGTTTGTTTTTCAATAACCCTTTTCAAATTTTAATAATTTCATCACTGAACTCGAAGCTCTGTAAGCTGTTTTCTCACAAATCTTTTTAAAAACACTAAATCTTTGGAGTCAAACCATGAAGCTAGCGAACTTAGCACAGGTTGCGATTAAGCATCTTCGTAATGAACTTTTAGAAGAACTTTATCTCAAAACCGGATTAGAAACAACGAGACCGATTATTATCTATGGGGTTGTCAATCAACGTTGTAATTCTAAATGTCGCTATTGTGAATACTGGCGATTACCAGAATATCAAGAGGAGATGACAATTGAGGAATGGAAAAACGCGCTTCTCAGCCTCAAACAGTATATCGGTTCCTATCATATTGAGTTTTCAGGAGGTGAACCTTTTATTAAAAAAGGATTTGTCGATCTCTTAGAATTTTGCCATGAGCAAAATCTCAAATGGGGTGTGACCACCAATGCGTATTGTTTAACAGAACCCGTTGTCAAACGAGTGGTGGCGGCTCATCCTTTCAATATCAATATTTCGATTGATGCTCACATTGCTGAAATTCATGATTATACACGCGGGGTTCCTGGTGCTTTAGAAAAAGTCAAAAAACACTTACAATTCTTACTCGAAGAACGGAAAGCCCAAGGTCAAACATTCCCCGTAATTATTAAACCAACCGTCAATGCTAAAAACCTACATATTATTTCTGAAATGGCGGAATGGGTGCAACAATTGGGGGCAACGGCGGTGAATTTTCAACCGATTGATCGCTGGACACCAGAAACTTATGATGAACTTTGGATTTCTGAAGATCGGATAGAAGAATTACAAACGGTTGCCGCGAATTTGATTGAACAAAAACGAAAAGGTCTTCCAATTATGAATAGTGAATCTCTTCTGCAAATGTGGCCTGCTCATTTTCGGGAAGAAAAAGCACCTGCTACGGTTGGCGCCTGTCGGGTCGGTTTACGCAACTATTTTATTCGCACGAATGGAGATGTAGAAGTTTGTTGGTTTTTCCCTCCCATTGGCAATGTTAAACACCAAAGTGCGCGTGAAATTTGGGAAGGGTATGAAGCTCAACAACGACGTGAAGAAACGACCAACTGCGATCGCTTGTGTCTCTACACTTGTTTATCTCAAAAAACGATTTTGGATAAAGTCAAAATGGGACTCACCTTATTAACAGGCAATCAAAAGGAAAAGGAATAAGTCTCACCATTTTTTAAATCGGATCAAGCCAACCTCGTTATTAATGGGACTGGATGATTGAGTTCATATCGTTACCCCCTCTAACTCCTGTTCTGTTAAATCATACAACCCTCTTAATTTCTCCAAAGTTTCTGCATCCGCCTCCCAAAACCCCCGACCATTTGCTTCTAACATCCGACCAATAATATTGCGAAATGCTTCGGGGTTGGCTTGTCTTAATTGCTTCGCCCTGTTTTCATCTAACGCATAGGTTTCTGCCGCTTGATCATACACCCAATTATCTTTAAAATTGGCAGTTCCTCCCCAACCGATTAACGCGGTCATGCGTTGAGAAATTTCATAGGCACCCCCACTGCCTTGATTTGCCATGGCTTCAGCCCATTTGGGATTTAATAATTTCGTGCGATATTCTAATCTTAATAAATCCTCTAACTGTCGAGGAGTAGTCTCTTTAGAAAAACTTTCCACAAAACTTGCTTTAACACTTTTCCCTTTTTGTGTTTCCGCCGCCCGTTTTAATCCTCCCGTATTCCCATAATATTCTTGAATATCCGTTAATCCATATTCTACCGAATCAATTTCCTGGACAATATTATCCATCGTTTCTAATAGCTGCGTCATCACTTCCGGTCTAGCTTGTCCTTTATCTTTGCGTCCATAACTAAACACATTGCGCCCTTTCCAAGTTTCCGCTAATTGATCACTGGACTCCCAATTTCCATCGACAACTTGATCATTCACCAACGATCCAAAATCCCCGGATGGGTTAGAAAATAAACGGGCAGAAGCGTTTTCTATTCCTTGCGATCGCAATTTTAACGCGTGTTTTCTAATAAAGTTTTGTTCCTCTGGTTCTTCCGCCTCCGCCGCCCGTTGAAATAAATCATCTAATAACTCAATAATATTGGCAAAACTATCTCTAAAAATTCCCGATAAATTTGCGAATACATCAATACGCGGATGTCCGACTTTTTCTAAGGGTTGCAATTCATAACGGACAATTCTTCCGGTTCCTTCCTTAACGGGTTCCGCCCCGACTAATTCTAATAAAATTCCTAAAGATTCTCCCCTCGTTTTAATCGCATCTAACCCCCACAACATCACCGCAACGGTTTCTGGATATTTACCCGTTTCTGCTAACTGTTGGTTAATAATGTGTTGAGCAATTTCTCGACCTCGATTGTAAGCCGCTGGAGAAGGCATTCGATAGGGATCTAAGGCATGAATATTGCGTCCGGTGGGCAAGACTCCGGGGCCATCTCTGAGTAAATCCCCTCCTGGGGCGGGGGGAATATATTCCCCATTTAACCCTCTTAATAAATTCGTTAATTCATCAGAAGTTTGTAATAGTAATTCTCGAATCTGTGTTTCTGCTTCTGGGGTAAACTCTGTGGTTCCTTCTGCAAAATACGCATTAAGATAACTCGTTATTTCTTCTTCGGTTGGAGTTTCCCCAAAGCAATGTAATCCTGATGAAAATAATCGCTGTTCTAATACTTGCAAATAATCATAGATTTTGCTAAAATAATTAGAGAGAACTTCAACGCTAAATAATCGAGCATTTTCTACACTGAAGGCAATGCCTAATTTTTTTCCGGCTTCAAAGGGACAATCAACTTCTAAGCCAATATCAACAATTTGTTGAGCGATCGCTTCTTGCAGACTAGAATTTTTCTGCGGATCTTCTCGATATTCGGCAATTAATTCTCGTAAAGAAACTAACTGTTTATAAAGTCCAGCCCGACTATACGGGGGAACATTATAAGAAATTAACACCCCATAGCCTCGCCGTTTTGCTAAAATCGATTCTGAGGGATTATTCGCGGCATACAGATATAAATTGGGTAGATTTCCGAGTAAAATATCCGACCAACAATAACCCGTATTTCCTAGCGGTGATCCGGGCAACCATTCCACCGTTCCGTGCATTCCAAAATGAACAATGGCATCGGCTTGAAACTCATGTTGTAACCAATGATAAAAAGCAGCATATTGAGGATGGGGTGTTAAATCTCGTTCAAACATTAACCGCATGGGATCACCCGATAACCCTAATGGCGGTTGAACACCGACCCAAATATTTCCGAGTTGAATTCCGCCAATATGATAGTCATCTCCAAAGATTTTAATTCCATTTCCCGTTAAGGATTTCCATTGTTTTTCAACCCGACTTCTTTGTAAATACCCTAACCATTTTTCTAACTTCTGCACATTCACTTGGTTAGAAATAGAAGAACCATCGGCGAACACAAATTGTTCTTGACGTTCTAACGTTTCATCGGCTCGTTTAACCTGTTGAATTAAGGTTTCTCCTTTGTCCGGTAATTCCCCCACTGTATATCCTTGATTTTTTAAGGCGTTTAGCAATAGCAACAAACTCTGAGGCACATTTAATAAAGCTGCGGTTCCTGTCGCTCCATAACCGGGGGGAAATCCATATAAAATAATGGCAATTTTCCGTTGTTCTGGGGGAGTTTTTCTCAGTTGAATCCAATTTTTCACTCGTCCGGTTAACCGCTTGACGCGTTCAGGAATTAAATAAATCGTTTCTCCCACTAACCCCCCTAATGGAACCGTATCAATAGCACCATCGAGTTCCGGTAAGGCATATAAAACCACACTTTGTAACCCGCCAATTCCTTGACGCGTCCAGGAGTGTAAATCTTGAATTAATAGCGGTGCGGCGACAAAATAAGGAACGTTTTTCGCCGTTAAAATTCCTTTGGCAATTTCCACTTGTCGTCCTGCTTCCATTGATCCCGCAGGGCCACCAACTAAAGGAAAACCAATAGTAGAAACGATCGCATCAACGCTAACCGCATCTTTCGATAATGATAAGGTTTCAAGATTTCCTTGTTGGCGTTGGTTCAATTCATAGGGTGTCGTCATCCAATCTCTAACGGCTACATGACCTTCAACGCCGTTAATAAAAATCGGTAATGGAATTAATTCGGCTTGTTCAAAGTAACGAATCAGTTGGGGAATATAAGCTTGTTTCGTAATGACGTGTTTGCGATACAATAAGATTCCGACAACGGGATTATTAATTTTTGTCGGAAATTGTTTTTGATACCAGTCTAAATAGGATTTGGGGGATTCAAAATATCCTTGAAAGTCGGGATGTAATAATCCCAGATTCGGGGTTTCAATGGGAGGGGGAATTTCACCGACTTTTAAATCTAAGTATTTTTCGGCAATTGTCCAGAACAAGGAAGCAACGTTTTCAGTTCCTCCGGCGTTCCAATAGCCATAAATAATTAACCAATTGCGGAGATCTTGAACTTTTTTAACAGGGACAAATTTTAACAGTTTGGGGCCAGTTTTGAGGAAGCTAATATATCCAGCGAGTTTATCTTCTTCTCGTCCACTGGAAAATTTACTGAGAATAAATTGCACAGGTTTTGGCATTCCTTTCGGTTTATCGCCAATTTTAAAGGCGCCAATTTGAGTTAAACTCATTAATTCTAAGGCGGATTCAAAAATTAACCGCAGGGGAATATTAACGAGGCGTTCTCGCAGCCACAAGACTTGATCATAGTCAAATAATAAACTGCCAAAAAAGACGTCTGCACCGTTTAAGGCGGCGGCTACTGTGTCGGGTTCCTCGGTAATGGCGCGATCGCTAAACACACAAATTTCTAACTCAGAACAGCGAGTCCGAGCGAGTTCTGCGGCTGTTCGGTATAATTCCCCATTAAAGGATTCAAACCCTGCAATTAAGACGATCCGCTTCATAATGCCAGTTCAACAACTGTTTATCTCTATTGTAGAGAGATTTTGGGAATTCGGCTTTCTTGTCCTCTATCTTTTGGATGATTGAAGCGGTGATGCGATCGCGCCAAACTAAAATCACAGGAAGATTAAAACTGACGGGGTAACAACCCAAGACACAGGAGTGATAATATGTTGATTCAACCAATCGCGGTGATGAGTTCCCCATTGAGTGATCTGACAGTTCCGCTGTGGGGTTTAGGGATGTTGATCCTGTGGACTATTTTCGTGGTTGGACTGCTCCTCACCGTTAGAATTCGACATTTAGCAACGGGTGGTTCTGTTAAAGATTTTGCCACACCGAATGACGAAAGCTTGCTGTGGCGACTGTATCGAGTTCACGCTAACTTAATCGAAAATTTGCCTTTGTATTTGGGGGTGGTGTTCCTCCTAACGGTGCGGGGCGTCTCTGGGACAGTAGTAGATATTTTGATTATTATTTATCTTGTCTTTCGGCTGGTACATTCACTGATTCACATAGCAGGTTTAAATCCGATGTTTCGGCTTTTCAGCTTAATCATTCAGTTCGGTTGTTTAGTGACCTTAACTGTTTTAGCCTTCAGTTTCAACCCGGCTGGTTAGTGCGTTTTTACGATTGTTAAAAACACCCTGATCAAAATTCCTGACCGAAACGATTCTCGATTGGATCTTAATGCTCAATCCAATCTCCTAACCTAAAACCTGATCAGAAAATAGTTCATTGAGAATCGTCACATAAGGTTCAAAGATAAACCAATTTTCCGGCGATAAATATTGTTCGAGTTCCCGCGATAAATGGTTTAACATCTCCCGAATCAGTTTCCAATTCACATGAAGTTTCGGGTACAACAGTACACACATGGGAAAGAGTTCTTGCTGAATGGGATTGACGCTATTCTGTAAAACACACCAGCATAAATAAATTTGAAATAACTCAATATCCCGAATACTCGAATACCAAACCATGGGATTTCTCAAGGTTCCGGTTAAGCTTCGATATCCTCGATTTAGAAAAGAGACTCGTTGGTGAACTCGATGAGCAATGGTGGTGGTCATTGATAAGAGTTGTTGAACCGCTAGCAACTCCCTAGACTGAGGGTGATAATCCGCCGCTAGCGCATGAACTTCTCCTAACGGTGCGTGTAAAAAGTCTTCTAGCGCTTTAAAATAGCGGAAAAATACCGTTCTTTGTTTAATCGGCATCCATTCTAAGAGCATCCGTCCCATGTAGTTAAACTGGAGATTAAATGCACCCAGTATGATCGGATTAATCTCAGAATATAGTTGACGGAATTGGATAAGATCTCGTCCGACTATAACCGATAGGCGGGAGGGATGTTCATATTCTGCAAAGGCTTCTAAGGCTTGCTGATATAAATAACAAATATCTCGACTAAAAGACCGACCTTTCTTAAACTGTCCCTGGGATTGTTCCTGATAAAATTCCTGTCCCAAAAGGGCTTCTGCTTTGTGCTGCGCCATTGTGGCTAAAACATGGAGAATATCGATTAATTGAGCCACCACACGAGCGCGATTTTCATCAAATTCCGTAACATCAATATCCTGTTCTTTCAGAAAGAATTGAGAGGGCTGGGATTGATGTTTCGCCACTTCATGATAATACTGTTTTGCCCATTTAATGGCAGTTAAGCGGTTAATAGAAGGCTCGAAAGTTCCCAGATCAAAAATCGGAAATTGAGGATTAAGCATCATAAGGTCTGAAAAGCAACAAGATTGTACAAGCAGTGACTTTCACAAAATGGCAGGGATGAAACCACTGATTTTATGTTAGATAGCACTCTACATAGATCCCCACTGGATTGAAATTCAAGTACCAGGGATAGGATAAAACCTGCTACTAAATATCAGATCACTGATTTGCGATTACGAGAGCTTCATGGGTTCAGACAGTGCCTATTTAAGTTAAACAAAATAGTTGGTGAATCGACAAGCCTAAAAGAAATACCTAATTCATGTATGACACTAATATTTAGTGACAGGAACCGAAGGCTTGATCACAATTTAGATGAAAAAAGTCTAATCTGATTAGCCGAGTTTCAACTTCATCCCTAACATATCATACTCCCCAAATAATAGCTATCTTGATCGCTTGAATTGACTATCTCTTTAAAATTTAGATGCCCCCTTTAACGAGTAGGATATGATAATGATCAATGATACAACCTCCCTCTCAAGTCATGATTTTAGAAAACTTATGAATAACGACAGTTCCATCAATTATTTATGAAGGTCAGGGCTTAAATTTAGCCAAAACCTACCATAATCTATTGTTAACTTTTCTACCCCTAAAAGTTGTATCCGATTTAACAGCCAATTTTAACTGGATTTTGAAAGGTGGGATCAAATTAACTAGGAGAAACTAAAAAGGGGGTTTTAACCTTCTTCCTCAACGATCAGCTTGACCCTTAAACCTTGACTTGATCGGTAACCACTTGATCGGAAAAGATTTCCAGTACAATACGGATATAGGGGTAAAAGATGGCAAAGTGATCAGCAGATAAATGGCCCTCTAGTTCTTCAGAAAGACAACTCAACGCGTTTTGGACAAATTTCCAATTAATTTGAAGCCGAGGATACAACATCACACAAACGGGAAATAATTCTTGCTGAATGGGACGTAAACTCTGTTCTAAAGCACACCAACAGAAGTAAATTTGAAATAGCTCAATATCACGAGTGCTAGAATTGAGGCTCAACATATTGTTAAACCCGCCAGACCAAGTGCGGGAATGGGGATATAAATGATGAGTTCGCTGATAAACGCGATGAGCAATGGTGGTGGATAAAGACAGTAACTTTTGTACAGCCACCAAAGATTGAGCATGGGGAGGAGAATCGGCGGCTAAACGATAGACTTGTCCTAACGGGGCGCAAAGGTGATCTTCCAAGGTTTTGAAATAGAGAAAAAAGATCCGTCTTTGGGGAGTGGTCATCCATTCCATCAGCATTTTTCCCGTATAATGTAGCTGCATTCCTAAAACGGCTAAAAATAAGGGATTTAACTGAGTATATTTTTGGCGAATCTGCATAATTGTTCGACCGAGGGATACTGATAAACGAGAAGGGGGTTCATATTCAGCAAACGCTTCTAAAGCATGACGATATAATTTTGTAATTTCTTCGATTAAAATGCTATGTTTAATCTGATTTCGAGAAAATAAAGAATGCTGCAAATCTCCCCCTAATAAGGTTTCCATTTGATGCCAAGCGCGAGTTGAAACTAAATTTAAGATTTGCATTAATTGAGCCACCAAACGAGCCCGATCCGGATCAAATGCCCGAATATCAATGTCAAATTCTGATAAAACAACAGTTGCGGGATGGTAAGGATCTAGGGCTGCTACTTTAGCATAGTATTGTTGCGCCCATTGAATTGCCTCCAAGGTCATTTTTTTATGTTGATCAGAGGCAGATGCCGTGTTATTTTCTAAGTCTTCCGGCATTGATGAAGCCATAATCTATCCTCTTTCTTGCTTAAATGGGTCGCCAGTTGCCAATCATCACCGTTGTTAGTTTTTAGGGATAAAAAAATACAACTAATCAGAAATCACCTGATCAGGTTATTCAAAATTTTATTCTATAAACGGTAAATTGCTGGAAAATTTTTAAAAGCTTTAAGATTTAGTATAAAAGCAGAATTATGAATTTAAAATTAATTTTGATGTAAAACTATTAATGATAATCTAATAAACTTTATATATCTTAATTAATTAGAAAGATTGTTGACATCATCATCAATCCTTTTCAGTCTCTAAAAACGTTAGCAAATTCATAAT
This sequence comes from Planktothrix sp., assembly GCA_048595135.1. Lineage (GTDB taxonomy): Bacteria > Cyanobacteriota > Cyanobacteriia > Cyanobacteriales > Microcoleaceae > JBMDYE01. The sequence continues at coordinate 23,390 of JBMDYE010000639.1, forward strand.
TCCGTTTTTAGTATCAATATTTACCAATCTCAATGCTGAAGATTAAATCTTTTGTCTTGGTTCCCGGACAACAGTTTCAGAATAGGCTGTCTCAGTCAGTTTAGCATCGGTAGGGCCGTTTGTACTAATGTCAGGAATATTACACATTAGTCAGGGAGACTACTTACAAAACAGCAGACTCTAGCATTCTAATTGTTCCTTCGGTAGCCTCAATTTCCACATCTACCCCCAGGGGAATTGTAAATTGATCCCGGATATGTCCAATCATGGAACCATACCAAGCCGGAATTCCTAATGGTTGAATTTGATCCATTAACACTTGCGATAACGTGAGTGAAGGTTCGTTTCCTTCTCCCTTGGTACAAAAACTACATTGACCAAAAATAAAACCCGATAACTGTTCTAAAATTCCGGCTAATTTTAAATGATTTAACATTCGATCAACTCGATAAATATCTTCTCCCACATCTTCCACAAATAAAATTTTATTTCTCCAGTCCGGTAAATATCGAGATCCAACTAACGATGCTAAAACGGATAGATTTCCCCCCACTAATCGTCCTCTAGCTGTTCCTCGATTAATCGTTTCAATCCGAACATTCGGTGGATTTTTAAAGGTAATCGCTTGCCCTTCAAATAAAAGCTTTTGAATAAAATCAACTGAATAAGGATTCCAAACCGAAGTTCCAACTAATCCATGAAAGGTGACTAACCCGGTTTGGCTATACAGCGCTAATAATAAAGCGGTAATATCGCTATAACCTAAAATAATTTTAGGAGAACGACGAATTAATTCATAATCTAATAATGATAAAATTCGCCCGCTTCCCCATCCGCCAGTGGTTGTAATTAAGGCTTGCACCGACTCATCCGCAAACATGGCGTTAATATCTGCTGCCCGTTCTTGATCGGTTCCTGCTAAATAACCATATTCGTTTAAAACATGAGGGGCTGTTTTAACGTTTAATCCCTGTTGAGACAGTTGCAATTGAATAAATTTGAGATGCTCTTTTAAAATAGGACTAGCAGGACTCACTAAACCCACTGTGTCCCCAATTTTTAACCGTCTAGGTTTAATCATCAGTGGAGGAGAAGAAGCCACAGCAGCGATCGCAGGAATCTGCATCGCCAACCCCATTAAACTTAACTGCATTAAAAAACGACGACGATTCATCACATCAGTCACCAGTCATCAGTCATCAGTCACCAGTCATCAGTCATCAGTCACCAGTCATCAGTTAACTGTTAACTGTTAACTGTTAACAATTTTAAATTTTTCTGACTCCTGACTCCTCTTATTAATTCTTAATTCTTAATTCTTAATTCTTAATTCCTACTCATCTTCATATTCTACCCAAGAATTGACGGTTTCAGAGACTCTAACTTTTAACTGAACGCCGACGGGAATGCGTTTTTTTGTTTCATCATAAATATATTTAGCAATCATTTCCGCTGTGGTTTCATATTCTGGGGGTAAAATTTCATTCAAAATTCCATGATCAAGCCCTCCTTGGGAAACATCTTTTTTTGCCCATTTTAAACTTCTAAAATCTGCCACCATTACTGGATTCGGGCAATATTCTGAGGGATGTAATTTCTCAGAGGTTGCTTCAACTTGTACACGATAGGTGTGTCCGTGTAACCGTCCACAGGGCCCATCATAATCTTTAATGTAGTGGGCGCTATCAAATGTAAATTCTGTTGTCAATTTCCACTTCGGCATGGGTAGCAGGACTCAACTCAATCTCTTACTCTATTGTGACGCAGCCTATCATGTTATATCAATTTTGGGGCGTGCTAGCGTTCATTCATGAATCTAAACAAATTGTTAAGAAAAATTAGCTCTTAATCTTGCTAAAATGGCTAATATCATCTTCAAGACAGCGCTCTGTTAGTAGAATTAAAAACTATTGTAGGAAAGCCTTAAAATTATCATCATTATGGTTTCTCAGAAAAAGCTATTTTTAGTAATCGAGTTTGCAGGGTTAATCGGAATACTGTCTCTGTTAGCAATCACTCTACCTATACCTCCAGGGGTAGAACTTAAAATGTCCCTAACAACCCTTAAACTCCTCAGTCTGATTCAACCCTTTATTTTATTAACAATTGCAACCTTAATTGGAGTTAATCTAGCTGAAAAAGTGAATTTAAAAGCACCTGCATTTGAAGCGATAACCTCTGGTCATTCACCATTTCCCGTTCTGAAAATTCAACTCATTCCTGGTTTAATTGGTGGATTCATTGGAGGGGTATCTCTTCCTCTAATTCTACAATTATGGAAACCTTTTTTACCTCCAATTTTTACAACAAACTCTGGAAAATTTAGTTTTGATTTGAGTTTCCTCACCCGCATCCTATATGGTGGAATAACAGAGGAAATCTTATTAAGATGGGGATTGATGACTTTTTTGGTTTGGATCGCTTGGCGATTCTTTCAAAAACGACAAGGAACTCCTCATAAATTCTCAGTTTGGTTAGCTATTATCTTATCTGCAATTTTATTCGGTGTCGGTCATCTTCCCATCGCATTTTCGTTAACTCAAAACATGACTTTGGCGGTTATAAGTTATGTTATTATTGCTAATTCAAGCTTTGGCTTAATAGCCGGTTATCTATATTGGAAGAAAGGCTTAGAATCTGCGATGATCGCTCATGCTTTTACTCATGTTATCATGATCTTAATTGCATTTTTGACTTCTGGCTAATCTCTAGCTACTTATTTTGTACAATCCATTTACACTTAGTATCAATAGAAGCTCTTAACTGGTGATCCCCATGATTGAACTCTACTATTGGCCGACTCCCAACGGTCATAAAATTACAATTTTTTTGGAAGAAGCCGGACTCGACTACCGAATTATTCCTGTTAATATTAATACAGGAGAACAATTTAACCCAGATTTTCTAAAACTTTCTCCTAATAATCGGATGCCTGCTATTATTGATTTAGATCCGAGGGAGGGGAGTGAACCGATTTCTATTTTTGAATCGGGTGCAATTTTACTTTATTTAGCAGAAAAAACAGGACAGTTTATTCCGCAGAATATACGCGGTCGTAAAATCGTTTTAGAATGGCTATTTTGGCAAGTAGGTGGTTTAGGGCCAATGGCAGGTCAGAATCATCATTTTGTTCAGTATGCACCGGAAAAAATACCTTATGCCATGAATCGATATGTGAAAGAAACCAACCGTCTTTATGGGGTTTTAAATCGCCAATTACAAGGACAAGATTATCTTGCAGGAGAATATTCAATTGCCGATATGGCTTGTTATCCTTGGATTGTTCCCTATGAAAAACAACAGCAAGATTTAGAGAATTTTCCGGCTTTAAAAGCTTGGTTTAATCGGCTTCAGTCCCGCCCTGCGATTATTAAAGCTTATGAAAAGGGGCAACCTTATTCCTCAGCAACACCCCTAACTGATATTGCTCGAAAAATTCTATTTGGTCAAAATCAGTAATTCGTCTGTAGGAGCGGGGGTTAGGGGGAGAGGTCAGACAAATTCACGGGTAAAATGAAACAGCCCTGGGGGGAAAACCCCGCCCCTACAATTGTTAATTGTTAATTCTTAATTCTCAATTCCTCCTTGTGTTTTGTGTCACTTAAACTGTTGATCCATTTCACAAGTGTGATCGGATCATGTCACCGTGAAGTTTAACTTTAAATGCCAAAATCTTATAAATAAGGATAAGTATTTGGAGTGCATCCCGATGAAAACTGAAACTCGTTATACAGAACTACGACCAAACCCGTTTACCACTTACCGTGATCCCGAAACGGGAAAATGGATTGTTGTTAAAGTAGAATCCAAAGACGTTGAGGTCGCTGTAGCATAAATGACACCTAACCGATTATACCATCACTCAAAATTTAGGATTCTGATAACGGCAGCCTTCAAGAGGCTGCTGTTTCGTTATAGCGATCGCAATTTCACCTCGACTTTTTCAGTTCTCCTGAATTAATCCTGATCTGGGGTTCACGACCTAGAAAGTACATTAAGTTAAGCGAAAAGGTCAGTTCTATTGAAGAAACTGTTATGCCAATTTTCTAACTGTCTGTTCTTTTCCTAGATTTAACATCAACGCTACACCCTTGGGAAAAGGACTCTCATCCTTTTGAACTGTTAAAGATAGGATAGTGTCACATTCACCGATATTCGATCCGGGAAGTCTCGATAAAGTAAAGATGTCGATATGAGACTTCCAGCCATGAAATTCAACTTAAACTTAACTGAAACTCTTGATTCCCAATCTAACACAAACGAACCAAATCTGTGTGATGAGTCCCTGACTCTTTTTGATTTGCACTTACTGGAAAAAGAAGTCGAAGCCTTCACCGGAGATGATTGGTTGTCGCTTTGTCCTGATATTGATGAAGGCGAGATCTACCGCAATTGGTTCATTTGGTATGATGATGAGGTGACTCAAGTTTGGGAAGCCTACGATTATTTAACCGCTTATTGGTTTGAAGCTGAAGATTTAGTGACGGTGAAAACAAAAATTGATGCAATTGAAAATAATCGAATTGACGAATCAATTGCGGCTTAACTACTGTTTTTACGGATAACTTAATCAAATGATATCACAAAAATGGGGCAGGATTGCCCCTAATTTTGTTAGTGAGTGGGTTGTTGGTTTCAAGCTCAAGATCTGAACAATTTATTTGTAAAGAACGGCTTCTTTTAATTGAGAAACTCGCTCCATAACGGTGTTAAGATCTTGATCAGAAACACCATGTTCCGCTAAAGATTCCCCTAAATGTTTGGCAATGGCGTCAAAATGTTCAGGTTGCAAATTTAATCCAGCATGGGCTTTTTCCATTGACCGCCCGGTATAAGCTGGCCCCCCTAAAGCATAGGAAATAAACGCAGTTTGATGACGGCGTTGTTTTTGCATATCGGTATGAGCAAAAAAGCCATTAACCGTATCATCGGCTAAAACACGCTTATAAAAATCATCAACAACCTGTGCAATAGCTTCTTGCCCTCCAAATTTTTCATACAGTGTTGCTTCTGAAGTCATATCTATATTTCTCACAATCACTATTACTCATATATTATATCTAAGTCAATTTTTTCCCTCTGCCAAAAAGACATAAAATTTAAGAGTAATTATCTATCCAAAGTTATAGTAGTATTAACTAGGTTACATTAATTCATGAATGTTTACAACTTGAGATGGAGTTAATTTAGTTCAAATAAGAGCCAAATATAAAATCTCGGTTTTCTCCTTTCAGTTTTTCCCATAGTTTTTCTAGTTCTTTCAGGGTTGTATTGTCGGGGCTTTTAATACTAATTCCTTTACAATTATCAACGATATCTGAATAAGGCTGGCTGTAATAATAGTTATATAAAATCGCTCCTTGAGCATGATCAGAAGTATCGCGCCATTCCATTTCAATAACTTCATTAAAATCAAGATCATCCGGTTGAAAAGTCTCTATATTAATACCCGAAAATTTACTCATGATAAAAAGTTAAAATTAGGGGAGGTTAGCTAGGAGATCAGTGGAACTCCTCTGTTCAACCTACCCTAGATTAGGATTTAGGATTTGTCGTCTTACCGAACGGTAGCGGGTTGGGTTTGTTCTAATGTAGGATAATCGGTATAGCCTTTTTCTGTTCCTCCATAAAACGTAGAGCGATCGTAAGGATTTAAGGGGGCGTTTAGTTCAAATCGTTTTGGTAAATCGGGATTTGAAATAAATAACCGACCATAGGCAACTAAATCAGCATTTCCAGAGGCGATCGCATCATTTCCACTGTCTCGATCATGTCCTCCGGCGGAGATAATTTTACCCTGAAAATACGAGCGGAAAAAGCCAGAGGTTAATTCAGCGAGTCTGATTTCTGCCCCTTCTATTTTCATCCAACGATTGAGGGAATCTTCATTAACTCTCGGTTCAACCAAGTGCAAATAAACTAAATTAAATTGATTTAAAGCTTGAGCAACATAACTAAAGGTTTCGACTGGATTGGAATCAGATACATCATTAAAGGTTCCAGCCGGAGATAACCGCACCCCGACGCGATCGCTTCCCCAAACACTCACCACCGCTTCGGTTACTTCTAATAAAAATCTGGCTCGATTTTCAACTGTGCCACCATAGCGATCGCTGCGTTTGTTAACTCCATCTTGAAGAAATTGATCTAATAAATAACCATTCGCACTGTGAATTTCCACCCCATCAAACCCCGCCGCCATGGCGTTTTCTGCGGCTTTTCGGTAATCTTCCACAATACCTGCAATTTCCTCGGTTTCTAACGCATGGGGAGTTACAAAGGGTTTTTCCCCTTCCAAGGTACTCGCCATTCCTTCTGGTGCAATAGCAGAAGGCGCAACGGGTAACGCCCCATCGGGTTGCAGCAAGGGGTGAGAAATGCGCCCCACGTGCCACAATTGCAGAAAGATCCGTCCGCCTTTGTCATGAACGGCTTGGGTGATGAGTTTCCAGCCTTGCACCTGTTCCGGGGAATGAATTCCGGGTGTGCCAGGGTAGCCTACTCCTTGAGGAGAAATTTGAGTCGCTTCGGAAATAATCAGCCCCGCAGAAGCGCGTTGTGCATAATATTCAGCGTTGAGAGCGTGAGGAACGTTCCCGGCTCCAGCACGGTTGCGAGTCAAAGGAGCCATGACCATTCGGTTCGGTAAGGTATAGCGACCTAGTTCTACGGGGGAGAATAAATTAAGCTCAGAAGTCATAATATTTTCTGTTGAAGATCCGGTTAATGGTTCAGTAGTTAAACAACTGTTTGATTATTATCATAGTCAACGACCTGCAAAAGGTCAAGTGGTTGTTTAACTATTTCAGTTTTTGGGGAAACGTTGTAAAATAGAGGCATAGCATCTGAGTACCCCAACCAGACTTTCTCCTACGATGTCCGACTTACCCCTAACTTTAAGCTTCGATACCGAAAAACAGGCGAAAATTTTTGCCGCCTTGGGCGACCCCACTCGGCTGCGAATGGTGCAGTTATTAGCGAAACAAGGAGAAATGAGCGGTTCTGAGGTGGCGTCGCAAGCGGGAATTAGTTTAGCGTTATTTTGCCATCATTCTAAAATATTAGTTGAAGCGGGATTAATTCAAATTAGAAAAGACGGACAAACGAAATATAGTTCTTTGAATTGGGCGGTTTTGCAGGGGTGTTTTCAGGAGTTTAAAAAGCCTGAGCCTAATTAAGATCCTAATTCAGTGAATTTACCGTTTTATAAATTCAAACTTTTAATGAGTAATTGAGTATAAGATTTAAAGCCAAGTTTTATATAGTTTTCATAAATAGCTTCATCGGTTAATTCCAAGTTAGAATTTGGCTTTAATAATTGTTGCTTATTTCTGATGATTAATCTTCGTCGTGCAGAATTTATTTTTTCAAGGTTTTCTAAGGCAGTCACGTTCTTTCCTCTTAAACTTCCTGTCTGATCTCCTCCATATTTATGACACACAAATTTATGAGCTAAAGCCAGAAATTCATGGGCTTTCAGAAAGTCTTCATAGGTAGATTCAAAAAATGAAGATATTAATTGGAAATAATTTTTTTCTTGATGCCATAAATTCATTAGATAACCATGATCGTAAGACATAATGCCACTAAATTCAGGAGATTTAACATGAGGGGGCATCATCGTAGGGCGAATAGTATTTTCATATTCTTGAGAGTTTGATTCCCCAGCAAATAACATTGATGCCCCCGATGCTAACATTAATTGAGACATCGCTTCAAGTAGAGTCTCTGCCTCAACCATATTTTGTTTTTTGAAATGAAGCATACATAGGATATTTCCTTGCAAAAAAATGAAGAAAAGCCAATGATATCTTTTCCAAATTAATAAATTATTATCAATACTTTTTGAAGCTTGATTTTGATTAAGTACCCTCAAATTTAAAAATGTTTGATAAGCTATCAGGATACTTCTAATCACTAAAAAGGCTGGGGATTCTTTAGTTTTTTCTCGCTTAACATCAAAGTAAGAATCATAATCTTCAATTTCCCATTTTTGTAACGATCTGGTAAAAGTTAAGTTTTTTGAACAAGGAAATGTTTCAAAAGATCCAAGTCTTGAGTAAGCTTCACTAAGTAGAGTTATAGATTTTTCTCTTGATGGTGCATTGACAGATGCTTGAAATACATTGATTAAATGACTGAGTTTTAACTGATCTGACCTATTCAAGTTATAGTGATCTGATAGATCTTCAGGCCAAGGTAACAATAAATTAGCCTGCGAATTTAAAATTCTTGTTGCCAACTGTTCAAGCATATTCTGGGTTCCCTCTAGTCAAACTGAGCTAAATATCCTAACCACTAATCTAGTTATTGGAAAACGACTCTGGTAAAAATTTTGTAACGAGAAGCTGAAGCCTTTTCTAACAGCGAAATTGCCTCAAAAATAGGATGTCAAAATAGTCTTTTGTCAACCATTTGTAGGTCGCACCATGACTTTAATGGCTTCTCGGTTATCCATTGCTGCATACCCATCTGGTACCCCATCAAGCTCGACAGCCATATCGAGAACTGGTGAAGGGTCAAGTTTACCTGCCAGCACATCGGCAAGGAGTTCAGGAATATAGGCACGTGCAGGTGCAACTCCTCCCCGTAACGCAATATTGGACATAAACAAACGCGATAGATTAATGGTCTGGCTACCGTGTGGCATTCCCACAAATCCGATCGCCTTTCCTGGACGAGCAATCGCGATCGCAGTTGCCATCGATGATTCACTACCGACACATTCAAGTACAGATTCTGCCCCACCCTGGGTCATCTCCAGCACCGTACCAATGGCTTCCTCTCCGCGACTGGTGACCAGATCGGTCGCTCCGAATTGTCTGGCGATTTCTAAGCGTCGTTGGTGACGACCGAGCATAATGATTCGCTCTGCGCCCAAGCGTTTCGCTGCCAGGACACCACACAGTCCGACAGCACCATCACCCACAACGGCTACGGTACTTCCGTCACGCACTCCGGCTGAAACCGCCGCATGATGACCCGTTGACATTACATCCGTAAGGGGGAGGATGGCTGTGAGGAGGGAGTCATCATTCTCAACGGCTTTGGGGATCACAACCAGTGTCCCATCAGCCAATGGCGCACGGACGGCTTCTGCTTGTCCACCGTTGTTTTTGCCTCCCCAAAAGCCTCCTTGAATACAAGAGGTTTGTAGTCCTTTACCACAGAACTCGCAGGAGCCGTCAGAAAAGGCAAAGGGAGCCAGGACGCGATCGCCTTTCTTAATTGTCCGCACGTCCGAGCCCACCTCTTCGACAATCCCCATCCACTCATGTCCTGTTCGCCAACCGGGTTGCCAATCTTCCAAACCTCGATAAAACCATAGGTCAGAACCGCAGATACAGGCATGAGTAATGCGAACAATTGCATCAGTAGATTGTTCGATAACTGGGTCGGGAACACTCTCAACCCGAATGTCGCCCGGTGCATAGTATACGGTTGCTCGCATTTCATCCACTCCTATTGTTAGTCTTTCTGATTGGAAGGCATCTTTGAGACAACCTCTCTTATTGCCTTAATTGATATTTGTCCACTTGATTGAGATGGGATTTAGCTAAGTTCAAATTTGCATTGACTAAGCTTATCGACCGATGATTTTAAGGGGTTGTTACCACTGCCTCTGTTAGCACTTTTGTTGTTACTAAGTCCAGCGTCTGCCAAATTGGGTCAAGCCAAACTAGATGTTCTGGTTTCATCAAACAAGAACGTAGACAAGTAATAGAGTCCTGATCCCAATTCATTTCTTCCCCAGTCTGTACAAATAGCTCTTTTGGTAGATTAGCTATAGCGAGGTGGAGATTTTCTTGTGCTGCGACTTGAAAAATTTCTTTTGCGAGTCGTGAAGATTCACTGGCACTCTCCGATTTGACAACCCAAATAACGATATCCAATTGGGGTGGGAACGCTACGATAAATCGTGGATCTGTTTGCAATTTCTCAAACAAAGTCAGTGCTGCTTTTCTGGACTGACTCAAATAACCAGCAAACTCGCCCCCTCGAATTAGAGGCAGTAACCGTTGAGTTGCCCAGAGTGCTACCGCCGATGAACCAGGTCTAGAACATTCCAAACTGATTTCACCTAAATGCAATTCTTCGGAACTAAAGTAAGTGAAAGGTGAATCATGCTTATAGAATTTCCCAAGAGAAGGATCTTTAAAGATAATGCAACCACAGCCGTAAGGTTGGAGTCCATGTTTGTGGGGATCGACCACGATAGAATCAACCTGTTTAAGACAGTCAAAAGCGGCTCTAGCTTCGGGATCTAGATTATCGGCTAAGATAAAGTAACCCCCATAGGCACCATCTGCATGAATGCGGAACCCATATTCAGCTTGTAGTTCGAGAATTTCAGGTAAAGGATCAATAGAACCCGTTGCGGTTGTTCCCATTGTGACCACAACCGTGCCGATATCATCTTCTTGAAGAAGCTTTTTCAGTGCTGTTATATCCATCCGGTTCCGACTGTCGCAGGGAACAGATTGAAAAGGAAGGCGAAGCACACCACAAATTCGGGAATGGGTATAGTGAGCCTGACTAGAGGCGACAATTTTCTGGTTGGGGTGTAAATTTCCAGCCACCCACAAGGCTTCTAAATTCGCCATTGTCCCGCCACTGGTCAGATGCCCTAAATGAGTTTCCCAACCAAACATTTTGGCAATTTCTGCAACGGCTTCTTTCTCCATTGCCGAACTAGCCCGTCCACCATCAAGAGCATGATTGTTAGGATTGATCCACAGCGAAAGCATATAGGCTAGACGGGCAATTTCTGTGGGGGGCTTGAGCATTTGCCCAACGTACAAAGGATGGGGATAGGGGTAATTGTCTTGCATTCGCTCGGCAACTTCCAGCAGTACGGGTCGGAGGGCATCTAAGTTAACAGAGCGCTCAAATTTGGGTAAGTTGTCAAAACCGGCTTCTAGTCGTGCTAATGCTTCTTGAATTAAGCCCAAACTTTCTATTTCTAATGTCATTTTTCTACCAACTCATCATCGTTAAGAGACTTGAAAAAATGCCCAGATTAATTTTATAGGTGAGCCTTAAAACTAACCTAACGTCAAAAGACTTAGCCTAACAAAAATTCTGTGGAATTATCGTATCTTCCAAAGATATTTTTGTGACTTACTTTAATTGATTAATTCTTCATTATTCACGACTTTGTGATGGGGGACAGAACCAGTAGATCAAGCTCTATAAGATTCTTACGTGCTATGCACAGGCTTCACCTAGAATGACCTGTGTTAGTTTTGGAACGGGTAAATCAACGTATCGTGATTTTACGTTTGATAACCTTTGTATTATTCACCAATTGCATTGACCTTAATCATAACTGTTCAATTTGGAAAAATCAAGATCCTATTCTAAAAAATTTAGATAGCTACCCAATAAAACGATCCTCAGAGCTTAGAAAATCGATGGAATTAGCTGGTATAAAAAAATACTAAATAGAAGGAAATAAATGTAATAAACATAGGAAGCATAACTAATTTTTGTATTTTTTTATACTTTTTAAAAGATTAAAATTTGGTTAAAATTTTAATAAAATTGATGTTTTTTTCAACACAGGGTTGCAGCCAAAAAGAAGACTTTATCAATAGTTTGGACAGTTTTTAGAAAAATGGCTGAAACCCTATTCTACTGCTAGAGATCAAGGCAATTTTGGAGCCTCAAACCCTGATTCTACCCTTGCCTATTAAAAACTGTCCGAAGTATTGCTTATAGACGTGAGTTCGACAAAGCGATGGCGTAGCCGCCACCTGTCGGCATCGCTCTGCTCAATCCCCATCGTACCCAAAGTAGTCATGACAACTTTGTGGAAATCACTTAGATTTTTTCCCACAATGAGCAAAACAAATTTTATAAGTGTACAAATTCTAAATTTTAAAAGAAATAAACAGGTTCAGCGCGGTCATAAAGAGAGGGTTTTTCAGGCTGATAAGTATAAGCAATCATTCCCGCTACTAGATTTACCATAAAATTAGCCGCTTTCCGATGCCTGGT
>JBMDYE010000640.1:0-7481 GCA_048595135.1 Planktothrix sp.
TGGCTAAGTGAATGAACCAACTTGGCTAACGGAACAGATGGTGCTTGCTATCCATGAAGATTTGATTTCTCAGTATGGTGGGTTATCTGGGGTGAGAGATAGCCCGTTATTAGAAGCGAGTTTAGCTCGTCCCCAGCATAGATTTTCTTATCAGTCGGAGGTTTCGCTCTCTCGACTGGCTGCGGCTTATGGTTTTGCTTTGTGTAAAAATCATCCTTTTGTGGATGGCAATAAGCGTACAGCTTTTATGGCGATGTATGTTTTTTTGGGGTTAAATGGTTATGGTTTTAACGCACCAGAGCCGGAGATAGTATTAGTCATGGAGGGTTTAGCATCTGGGGAGATTGACGAAGATGCTTTGCAGGTTTGGTTAGAAAAATATGCTCAGGACTTACGCAAGTGATAGACGCAATCGCTAATTGGTTTTTAAGATTATTTGAATTAAAGGATTAATGATTACCATGACATCAGTTCAATTCACTACAAATTTTTCTATAGAAGAGTTCCTGAAATTGCCGGAAACTAAACCCGCCTGCGAATACATTGACGGTCAAATTTATCAAAAACCAATGCCTCAAGGAAAACACAGTATTTTGCAAACTCGCTTAGTAACCCTTATTAATCAAGTTGGGGAACCGCAGCAATTCATTTATGGACTTACAGAATTACGATGCACGTTTGTAGGGCGTTCTCTTGTTCCAGATCTTGCCGTATTCGAGTGGTCGCGCATTCCTGTTGATGAAGATGGAGAAATTTCCAACCGAGTAGAAATTGCCCCAGATTGGATCATTGAAATTCTTTCTCCCGAACAGTCTCCTAACCGCGTGATTAGCAAGATTATTTTCTCTCTTAAACAGGGAACAAAGTTAGGTTGGTTCATTGACCCCGATGATAAATCTGTGATGGTTTTTCTACCCAATCAATTACCAGAAGTTAAATATGATGCAGATATTTTACCTGTTCTCAGTGTGATAGAAAGTTGGCAAATTTCAGCCGCCGATGTTTTGGGACTGTTGAAGTTTAAATAAAGATTTTTTTGTCCTTGCTTGAGGATGAATCCTAAACTGATTGTTATAGACACCAATGTTTTACTGAGTGCTGCCCTGAGTCCAAATGGAACTTTTTTCTGTTAAATAACCCTACCTAAACGTTCAATTAAATCAATCACTAAATCTTCCCGTTCTCTACTAGAAGCTGGCAAAAAAGCTAACACCGCTTCCTGTAGATTCTCCTGATTTTCCCGAAACCAAGACCCCAGAAAAATCTTAACTTCACCTTGAATCTGATTAAATTCCGCTTCCAAACCTTGGCAACCGTCTAACAAAATGACGAGATCTTCTATGTCTTTAGAGAGGCGCAAATCTCTACCCCGTCCTAAAAAAGCCTCTACCTTACTAGCCAACAAATAAACAGGAGAAAAAATATCAATGACTTGTCCACTCGGTAAATGATAGGCAATTGCATTCTGAATCCCCTCACGATACCAACGATTACTAAACCCTAAAACCTCTGGATCACAAGGCATAATATCTATGATTAAATCTTGATATCGCCACCGACATAACGGAGCATTGGGTTCTGTACATTCCTCTAAACCAACTTTTCGCAAGCGTTCCATTAAAGTATAATATTCAGCCCGCGAAAATATTTCTACAACACAATCAACATCCAAAGTGGGACGCAATTCATCCTGTAAAATCTCATCGACATAAAGACAAATTGTAGCTCCCCCCGTAAACACAAAACGCTCCGGTACAGAAGCCAAAACTGTCGCCACCTTTTCTAAATTGCTAATTTGAGGATGAGTCATACAGCCGTTTTTTTAACTCCTGTTCCGCCAATTCTTGCTCTCGCACCTTACCCACCCGCAAACTATCCACCAAACACAATAACTCATAAAATAAAGGATCATCCCATACAACTTCCGGCACAGAGCGATATAAAGGCGTAATTTCCTGACCTTTTACCTTCCCCTTAGCAAAGGGCCATACATAGGGATTTTGATCATCGACCATCAATAACCCCTTCAAGGGTTCCGCAGAATGAGCCGTAGGTACACCCCGTACCAACGCCCCAGGATAAGCCGGAAAAACATATTTTAAACCATGTATAAGATATTCCTCCACAGCCGATTTTAAGACTTTCCTTCTTTTGCTGTTATATAAATGGCACTGCTCACAACGCTGTAAAGCCTTATACACGACAGAAGGACTGGTCTTTAAACTTTTTGCCAAGTCATCATAAGTCCACATTGAATTTAAACAGTGAACTTTGAGTAAGATGACGATATCTTGAGGTTTTTGAGCAAATTTCATGCTAAAGCTACTAGAGTTATTCTTTATTCATGAATTACGAATAAAATAAGTATAATCTAAATTTGTCGTATCTTCTAATGATATAGATTTTGATGAAACTATGACTCGATCTGGTAATTCTGGATGGCAAGCTGTAACTTTTAGACGAACGAAAGACAGTTTAGATAATAAATGCTCAAGCCAAAGGACTAACCGAAGACATCCTTGAAGAATTACTCGCCGATGAATCCTAAACTGATTGTTATAGACACCAATGTTTTACTGAGTATGGAAGCCTGTCATAAAAACAAGATCATATACGTTGTGAGTATAGTGTCCCCAGTTCTACTCATTTAATTTTTGAATAAACTGGACAACATTGGATTGAGTTGAGCGGGGATTTTGGGCTAAATTTGAAGCGTAGTCAACAAAGGGATCAGCCTATGCCAATGTAAAGAGGGGTAGATCTAACAATAACCTGGCTCATTCTTTATATAAACGTTTCACTATTATAGTTTAAAATACAATATCTATTAGGGTGCAAAAAGAAAAACCTTAAAACAAGATGAGCCTCCCATGATGTTTGAAGATGCACTGTGCCTTGTAGAAACTACCCTGAAGTCCAAAACAGGTAAACAATTGACTCCCTCAGAAAAAGAAATCCTCAAAGCGGCTTGGGACAACGAATCCTATAGCAACTTAGCCGAAAACTTATATCTCAGCATCGGTCATATTAAAGATTTAGCCTCCGTGTTATGGAAACGCCTTTCCGACCTTTTCGGAGAAAAAATCACCAAAAGCAACTTTCGGCGGGTCATAGAAGTCATGGGTGGCACACCCACTTGTTCGGAAGCTCAAATAGCTGACGATGACACTGAGGAAAGTTTAGACTTTAAAGGCAATATTTTAATTGTTGATGACCTGAGTGAAAACCTACAATTTTTAACAGATGTCTTGATTAAACAGGGATATAAAGTTCGCAGTGTTACGAACGGGAGGATGGCATTAAGAACAATTCATAATAACCCACCCGACCTCATTTTACTTGATATTAAAATGCCGGAAATGGATGGGTATGAAATCTGCCAAATTCTAAAAGCCGATGAAATGACTTCAGATATTCCGGTAATTTTTTTAAGTGCGTTAGATGAAATTATCGATAAAGTCAAAGCTTTTCAAGTCGGTGGCGTTGATTACATCACCAAACCGTTTCAACCCGAAGAAGTCATTGCTCGAATTCAAACTCAACTAACGATTCAGCAACAAAAATATCAGTTGAGAGAGCAAATTGAACAACATCAACAAACCGCAGAAATTCTGTATCAATCTCGCGCTTTACTAGCGAATTTATTAAATAGTTCACAAGATGGAATTGCTGCGGTTCAAACTGTGAGAGATTCCATCACTGAAGAAATTAACGATTTTCGCTGTGTGGTGGTTAATCCGGTTTTTGCGAAGTTATTAGGTCGAAAACGACAAGACCTGATGGGCAAATTTCCTCTTAAAAAATTGCTCAATCAACTGACTCCAACCCTGTTTGATTCTCTAGTAGCGGTTGTTGAAACGGGAAAAGCCATCCAGCAAGAATTTTATTGGGAAAATGATGACCTTCAGGTCTGGTATCACTTGACGGCGGTAAAATTTGGAGAAGGCTGTTCGATTACCGTCCGCGATATCACTTATTTTAAGCTAGTGGAATTTAAAATTAGGATGGGAGTGCCTTTAGAATAAACTTCTATTCGGAGAGCGAGTTGCGTTAAGGTTCAAGAGTAAAGGCGGGTTTGACTGAACAATGATTTGTTTAAGCAAAAAGTTGTTTGTTCAATCCGCTTTTACAATCAATCAACTTATTGTTCTGACCTTATTTATTATTTCTCTACTAAGGGTTCAATTAAATCTAAAATCTTCTCAAACTCAAACTTTTTAACCCAATCTCTAAGCGTCTGAAGTTCTCGCCAATCAGAGGAAGGGATTTCTCCAAGCAATTTAGAGACTAATTCCGAGTCCGCATCAAGCGCCGCTGAATGCAATTTGACAAGCCATTGGTTTGACATAGCTGTTAGAACAGAAGTTAAATTTAACGGTTCTTCAGCCTTATTGTTGGAACCAGAAATTAACTCGGATGACTCATAAATATAATTAATTCCTAAATGTTTAGCCATGATATCAAAAATCGTTTGTTCTTGAAACGGTTTTCGCACAAAGTCATCGCATCCGGCGGATAAAATCACTGATTTTTCTTCTTCTAAGGCACTAGCGGTAATCGCAATTATAGCTGTTGCTTGACCTTGAGTCGTCGCTTTAATGTGTTGAGTCGCTTTATAACCATCCATAACAGGCATTCGCATATCCATCCAGATTAAATGGGGTTCATATACTTGCCAAATTTTAATGGCTTCTTCACCATTACTGGCTTCTTTGACATCAAAACCCAGGTTTGTTAAGATTTTAACTAACAGTTTTCGATTATAATCATTATCATCGACAACCAGCATTCGATACTCCGGTTGATTGGGTGCTAAACCAATAACACGACGTTCTTGAAGTGGCTTTTCAATCTCGGTTTCATTACAGATTCCTACGGGAATGTTAATTTTAAAGGTTGTTCCTTTTTGGGATTCATCAAAAGATGTAACATTTAACTTGTTTTCACCTGGGGTAAAATTTAGACCGTGACTGGTTACAGTTATTTTACCCCCCATTAACTGAATAAATTGACAGCTAATCGCCAATCCTAACCCAGTTCCTTCCTGTACTTTTTGATGGGATGAGGTTTGCACAAAGGGTTTGAAAAGTTGCTCAAATTCTTCAGAATTAATCCCAACTCCTGTATCAGAAACTTCCAAGATTAAACGGGTATTTTCCATTGATACTTTTAGAGATACCCTGCCAATATTTGTAAATTTAATCGCATTATTGAGTAGGTTAATGAGGACTTGCCTTAACTTGGCTTCATCAGTGCGGATATATTGGGGAACATTCGCTTCTCGCTCAAATATTAGCTGTAAACCTTTATCTTTTGCTTTTAAAGAAAACATATCTTCTAATAAAATGAGCAAGTAGTAAAAATCAAAATTACTTTCCTTGAATGTTTCTCTTCCAGCTTCAATTTTAGAAAGAGCTAGCACTTGATTAATTAGAGATAGTAAATGTTCTCCACTGCGACAAATAATATTCAGATTTTCTTGTTGTTCTTTGGACAAATTAACATCATGATTCATGAGTCGAGAAAACCCTAAAATCACATTTAGGGGGGTTCGTAATTCGTGACTCATGTTGGCAAGGAATACACTTTTGGCTTGATTCGCTGCTTCAGCCGCTTCTTTAGCTTGTGCAAGCAAAACTTCTGTCTGTTTACGAGCGCTAATATCCTCAATTGCCCCTAAAATTTGGATCGGGATTCCGCTAGAATTTCTAGCAAATACGACTTCTCGCTGATTCAACCAACGCCACTCTCCATTTTTATGTCGGAATCGATATTCAGTAGCTAGAATCTCAGGATCTGTTAAGTTGCTCAAGCCAGATGTTCTATTATTATACAGATGTTGATCATCAGGATGAATACAATTCATAAACCACCCTAGAGAAAAGCCATAAATTTCCTCTGGTGAATAGCCTAAAACTGCATTACACTGTCGGTTTAAATAAACGGTTGTATTTTGGGAAAAATCTAATAAATACAAAACCTGTGGGACTGTATTCGCAACCTGGTGCAGAAAATTTTCACTGGCTTTTAAAGCGTCTTCAGCTTGCTTACGTTGGCTGATATCTCGACCGACCGCTTGATATTCTATAATCTGTCCATTCTCGTTGAATATTCCTCGGTTAATCCATTGCGTCCAACGTACTTCTCCTTCGACAATCACTCGATTTTCAAGGGTAATAACTGGATTTTCTCGATTGATAGAATTAACTTGTTTTTCGATATATCCGCGGTCTTCTTCAAAGACAACGGGTGAGTAATGATTGCCAATAATTTCTGAACGTTTCACTTTAAAAAATCGGCAGTAGGCTGTATTAACAAAGGTAACAGTGCCATTAGGAAGATACCGAACAATGAGTTCGGATTGATCTTCAATAATACCCAAATAGCGGGCTTCACTTTGTCGCAGCGCCAGTTCTATCTGCTGACGGGAGGCAATTTCTGCTTCTAAGCGGAGATTGGTTTGTACCCATTCGGCTGTGCGTTGAGCCACCTCAATTTCTAAGGTTTTGTTATGATTTTCTAAGATGGCTTCTACCTGTTTACGTTCGCTAATATCGGTCAGGGTTCCTACATATCCAATCACATGACCATCGGCATCTTTTTCAGCAACGGCTTGTCCAATTACCCAAATCACCGTACCATCCGGTCGCAGAAATCGGTATTCGCAGTGAAAGGGGATGTTTTGTTGTATAAAATTAAACCAAGCGGCAAGAACCCGATCTCGATCCTGGGGATGTAGCGTTTTTATCCATCCTGTTCCCATCGCTTCAGTTTGAGAAATACCAATCATCTCAAAAGTACGATCATTTCCGTATAAACAATTACCCTGAAGGTCATTGCGAAAAATGCCGACAGGTGCAACTTTTGCTAATGCAGCGTAACGTTGTTCGCTTTCTATTAGTGCTTTTTGAGTTTGTTTGCGAACAGTAATATCTTGAAAAGTGGCGATCGCATACTCTACAGTTCCCTGCTCATTAAAGATGGGTGTACTGGTTGCTTCTAAACATATAATACCATCCGGTGAGTACAATTCTAAATCATCAGTCGTAGCAGATTCACCACTTAAACTACACATTAATAGCTGTTGATTCAGTGGGTCTTGTTCTCTCCGGTCAGCTTCATCATTTTGCTCAACTGGGGGTAAATTTTGGAGATGAAGAAACTGCTGTGCCATTTGATTTGCGTAGGCAATTTGTCCTTTGGTATTATAAACTGAAATACCAAGCGGAATCGCATCTAGGAATTTATGGAGACGATTTTCATTGATTCGCACTTGAGTATGAAGTTTAGCATTAGTAAGAGCGATTGCGGCTTGAGTTGATAATAGCTTAATAATTTCTAAGCGATCTGGTGTAAAAGCTCCTGAAGTGAGATTATTCTCTAAATAGATAACCCCTATTAATTGTCCCCCATTTAACAACGGAACGCAAACCAGAGATTTCGGTTTGATTGTTTGTAGATAAGGGTCGGTTTTAATCGGG
>JBMDYE010000641.1:0-3023 GCA_048595135.1 Planktothrix sp.
ATGGCGAGAGGTTCCCTTAGCCACTTGGTTAGAAGAAAAGACAAATTTACCTGTTATTTTAGCGAATGATGCCAATTGTGCTGGGTTGGGAGAAGCTTGGTTAGGGGCGGGAAAACGATTTAAGAATTTAATTTTATTAACATTAGGAACGGGAGTGGGCGGGGCGATTATTCTTGATGGTCAATTGTTTGTTGGACATCAAGGGGCGGCGGGAGAATTAGGATTAATTAGTATTAACTTTGAGGGGCCTGTTTGTAATAGTGGCAATAGCGGATCGTTAGAACAATACGCCTCTATCCAAGGGATTCGTCGGGATACAGGTTTAGAACCCGCCGAATTAGCAGCGAAAGCCTTAGCCGGAGATGAACAAGCGATCGCCTATTGGGAACAATATGGCAAATTATTAGGGGTGGGATTAGCGAATTTAATTTATGTGTTAACCCCAGAAGCGGTTATTTTAGGGGGTGGGATTAGTGCGGGGGCTGATTTATTTTTACCCGCCCTGAAAGCCGAATTAGAAAAACGAGTGTTATTCAGTTCTCGACAAGGGTTAGAAATTTTAATTGCCGAATTAGGCAACTCTGCGGGGATGATTGGCGCAGCAAAATTAGCGTTTCAGACGTTCGTTAAGATTGAAGATCAAATTTAATACACTACTCCGCATCAAAAATTAAATGATCTGACACCCTGACTTCTGACACCACTTTTGCTCATGATAGTCAGCATTTGATCTGATCTCCCCTGAATTCTAAGGGAGCAGGGGGAGCAGAGGAATATAA
Organism: Planktothrix sp.; assembly: GCA_048595135.1. Classification (GTDB taxonomy): domain Bacteria; phylum Cyanobacteriota; class Cyanobacteriia; order Cyanobacteriales; family Microcoleaceae; genus JBMDYE01. The sequence continues at coordinate 780 of JBMDYE010000641.1, forward strand.
TTCTCCTTTTTCTTTTTTCCTTCCTCCTGCCTCCTGCCCTCTGCCTCCTGCCTCCTGCCTTCTTCTATATCTTTACAAAAAAAAACCAAATCTTTAAATTACGCCCTTTTAATTTGATAACGCTACAGATTAGATTGAATTTATCGGTGAGCGAAATCGAGACCACGATTAACTGTAATTAAAAATTTCACGAGGGAATTTGATATGAATATTGCCTTCAAAGTCGCGCTGAAATTATTCAGCGTTGTAGCTCCTGCTGTCACTTTATTTAGTAGTGTGACTCCTAGTTTGGCAGCCACATTTGCTAATGCACAAGCGGAGACTTCAATTTATGAATTTAGTCATAGTCCCACTGATATTGCCACCTTTACAGATACTCAAACTTTAGCAATTGCTCGTCGAGGATTTACATTTACATTCGCCAGTGCTAATGCTAACTTTAATGTTGATTTTTGTTTAGAACCTGACAATTGTTTGACTGAGGCGAACAGTTATTCTCAAGCGCAATCTCAGGGGAATGGTCAAGAATATTTGGGTTTAGCTGAAGGCACTGCGATTTTGGCAGGATATCAATTTCAAATTGCCGAAAACTCCGAATTTTCCTTTCAATTTTACTCAATTTTAAGTTTGAATGTTAGCCAAAATCCGATTCGGAAAGAATCTGCCCAAGCCAAGAATAACATTGCATTCTATTTAGTTGACGATTTGAGTCAGACTTTGTTAGATGTGTTTACCCTCAATAGTTCACTGGATTCTTCTAATCAGTATAACGTATTGATTCAAAACAGTAAGGGGTTTAATCTGTTCTCATTACCCTTCAGCCAGGTTGACGGAAATCTAGCTTCTAACAGTCTTTTATTATTAGGGTTATACTCTCGTCAGTTTAACCAACCTCAAAGTCTGACCTTAATTACGGCTCAAGTCAGTTCAACCATTGTCCAAGCTCCTGAACCTTCAACGTCCATTTGCTTATTAGTTTTTGGTGTATTAGGAACAGCATTAGGTTTAAAAAACAAAGCCAAAATTTCTCAATAATTCTTTGCACCTTCAACTCCTCTCAGGGTGCATTATCATTACTCTATCTGTTCTCCTAAAATTGATTAGCCTAATTTGAACAGATCATTAGAAACCCCGCTAAAATCTGCGATAGTTAATGTCGTTTCTCCCGTTGCAGAAACTGTCCCTAACACAACACCAAGAACCCCTGATTGATTAACACTATCAAGTTTAATGAGAGTTGCATCTAGACGACCATCCCCATTGCTATCAAAAGTTTCTAATACTAAGGATTGTGTGATTACGTTTTCTGCTAATCCAATTTTATCCCCTTCAGCCGCATTAAAATCTGTAATGATATCTGCTAAATTGGGGTTGTAGTTAGGAACATAAGGATTAGTTTTTAAGACAAATAAATCGGCACCTTCTCCTCCTGTTAATTGATCTTGACCTAAATCTCCGATTAAAATATCATCACCCTCACCCCCAATTAAGATATCATTCCCTTGTCCGCCTCGCAGAATATCTTGTTCAGTTCCGCCCTCAAGGGTGTCATTCCCTTTATTTCCTTGCAATAAGTCGTTTCCACTGTCACCCTGAATATCATCTCCGCCATTTAATCCTCGGATTGCATCATTTTCACTGCTACCCGTTAGTTGATCATTGGCGCTACTTCCTATTTGGGGTGTTCTTTCAGTTTCAACAGCATTAACGGTTGAAAAATTGGGTTTAGAATTCACTTGAAGGGAGATCTGATGACGACTATTTGTTGATTCGGCTTCATCGGTTTTTACTCCAGAATTGTTATTCGTATTCTCAGGGTCAGTTCCTCCATTTTCAGAAATACTCGAACTGGAACTCGGATTTTCAATCACAGCAACAGCAGGTACGTTATTGGTTTGTGAGTTAGTAACAACGGTGGTTTCTGTGGTCGGGGGTGTATCTGTACTGTTAATAGCGGTAGCAGTGGCTTGAACAGAAGTCGCATCGGGACTGACCACCGACTCGCTACTTTGTTGAACTTCTCCGGTTGGGGAAATTGTCGTGGCTTGAGCTTCTCCGCTGGCGCCTTGTTGATCAACTATGGAACTCGAACTCGAACTGGAACTGGAACTCGGATTTTCAACCACAGCAACAGCAGGTACGTTATCGGTTTGTGAGTTAGTGACCACCGTAGTTTCTGTAGTCGGGGGTGTATCTGTACTGTTAATAGCGGTAGCAGTGGCTTGAACAGAAGTCGCATCGGGA
>JBMDYE010000642.1:0-5325 GCA_048595135.1 Planktothrix sp.
GACTAATGACACCGTTAATACCCCATCGGGAACTCCGGTCACCATTAACCCGTTAGGGAATGACAACGATCCAGAAAATCAACTGAATCCAGCCACCATTGACCTTGATCCGAATACACCAGGGATTCAAAACACCGTCACTATTCCCAACCAAGGAACAGCCACCGTTACCCCCACAGGGGAAGTCACCTTTACTCCGGTACCTGGGTTTACGGGGACGGTGACGCTGCCTTATACGGTGAATGACCAACAGGGATTAACTTCTAATCCGGCTAATCTGACTATTAACGTTGCCAATCAACCCCCTGTGGCGGTTGAAGATGGGATCACCACTCCATCGGGAACTCCTGTTACCCTCAATGTCGTAAGCAATGACAGCGACCCAGAAAATCAACTGAATCCAGCCACCGTTGACCTTGAGCCGAATACGCCAGAAATTCAAACGACCGTCACCATTCCCAACCAAGGAACCGCCACGGTTAACTCTACGGGTCAAGTTACCTTTACTCCGGTTCCGAGTTTTGCAGGGGTAGCTTCTCTTAACTATACGGTTCAGGATAATCAAGGAGCGACCTCTAATATTGCTCCGATCGCAATTACGGTTCAGCCAGCACCACAGCCGCCTGTTGTTCCTCCCGTAACGGTTCCGAATCAACCTCCAACGGCGGAATTAATTCAAGTTCCTGATGTTCCTCTGGATGACACCCCAATTCTCCTTCCCCCACTGCGAGCCACAGACAACGATGGTACGGTTGTTTCTTATACCATTACCAGCCTGCCTCCCGTTGAACAAGGAACGTTGCTGTTAAATGAAACTCCGGTAACCAGTCTGACTCCGGTACAGAACCTCACGCCTGCTCAAGCCTCCGAACTGAGCTTTATCCCGAATCCTTCCTTCACCGGGAGTGAAATCACCTTTACCTATACTGCAACGGATAATAATGGAGCCGTTTCTGCACCTGCTACCGTAACCTTAACCGTTGTGCCTCCTGCCATCCCTCCAGTTGTGGTTCCCGATGATGAGTGTAATATCTGCCCACCCTTACCGGAGTTGCCCAACGTTGTTTTCCCAGAGCGTCCAACTTTATTAGGAGCGGTTTCACCCAATCAGGACACCACTCCAATTAATGACACTGATGGCGATAACACAACAATCGGTACATCAGGCAATAACAGCATTTTCAGCTTTGGCGGGGATGATGTCATTGATGCTCTCGATGGAGATGACAATGTTATCAGTGGGGAGGGTAATGACACCGTTGATGGGGGTGAAGGCAACGATTGGATTGAAGCAGAAGACGGAGATGATCTAGTTCGCGGCAGTTATGGGAATGATACCCTCCAAGGTCAAGCCGGAAATGATACGCTTCTGGCTGGAATTGATGACCTTGACCCAACGGTTGAACGTGACAATACCGGACAAGACTTGCTCGATGGCGGTTTAGGCAATGACTTCCTCTCGGCGAATGAAGGCAACGACACCCTCAAAGGGGGCGAAGGCAACGATATTGCCTATGGGGGCCAAGAAGATGACCTGATGTTTGGAGACCAGGGGGATGATAGCCTCTATGGCGACGAAGGCAATGATACCTTAATCGGCAGCCCCACCCTGGGCGACGTGGTACCAGAGGAGGAACAAGATATCCTTTATGGTTATACAGGCAACGATCTGCTTCAAGGTGGTGTCGGTGAAGATACCCTTTATGCAGGTCAAGGGGATGATTTTGCCTTTGGCGGTCAAGGGGATGATTTGTTGCGGGGTGAGTTAGGCAGTGATACCCTTTATGGCGACCAAGGAGATGACACTCTATTTGGCGGTTTCTTTAGCAACGAGACACTCGTTGATCCCTCCCCTGACCTCCTCTGGGGTGGAACTGGGGATGATGTCATTTATGGCAACCAAGACAATGACACCTTAATCGGTGGCCAAGGAGAAGATATCCTCTATGGCGGTGAGCAAGATGATGTGCTGTTTGGAGAGAGTGGCGATGATTTAATGTACGGCGACCTTGGTAGTGACATTCTTTGTGGTGGAGAGGGTAACGATACCCTCTACGGCGGAAATGAACTGGGGACGGGAGATAATCAAGCAACTGACCTTGACCGACTAGATGGGGGTTCAGGAGATGATATTCTATCCGGTACGGAAGGCGCCGATGAACTCTGTGGTAGTGCTGGCAATGACACCCTCTACGCCGGAAAAGAAAACGATACCCTCAAAGGGGGTGCCGATGATGACTGGTTGTTTGGGGATTTGGGCGATGATTTGATCACGGGTGGTAGTGGTAGCGATCGCTTCTTCATGACACCCAATACAGGCGTGGATCAAATTACTGATTTCCAATTGGGACAAGATCGCTTAATCTTAGGAGGCGGTTTGACCTTCAACCAACTGACCATTACTCAAGATGGCACTTCTGCTTTAATCAGTCTGGGTACTCAATCCCTCGTCAGACTCAATAATGTACAAGCGGATTTAATTCTTGCCAATACCTTTGAGGTCTTAGGGTAATCTAGAAGCATCCTGTTAAGTAAGGGGAAAATCCGTGACTCGGCGCCCTAATTTCCAAAAGTTGATGTTTTTCTACCTGTTTGCGTTCACGGCGAGTTTATTACTCCTCGTCTGGACGCTCAGGGGGTTCTCGATTTTGGGCTGGGTTCCCGGTTACGTGATTTGGTTCCTGTTGATTCTCTCCATTGTTACAGGGGTTTTAAGTCGGGTAAGCCGCTAAACCCCAGCTTAAGACCCACATCTATTCTGATGTTTGGCAGAGTGCAAAGATGGACGAACTGTTACAGATTGCTGTAATATGACTATTAAGGGGAATAATCTCACAAAAAATTTTCAAATGTAGTTGTAGACCATTAAGGAGAGGACATGACCCAAGTTATTCTGGGTGAAAATGAACAGCTAGAGTCAGCCCTAAGACGTTTTAAGCGTGAAGTTTCTAAGGCTGGTATTTTGGCCGATGTTAGAAAAAAACGTCACTTTGAAACTCCCCCAGAAAAGCGGAAGCGTAAAGCCATCGCTAATCAACGTCAAAGACGAGCGTTCCGTAAAAAACGGATGTTTTAGTCTGAGGATAGACTGTTGATTTTGTTCATGATCATCCTTTAAGATCTAACCTAAAATAACCGCGCCACAATTCCCGCTTTATCCCAAATGGACAGAGCCGGGTATAATGTCGCGGATTTTATTTTTAAAGGCAATAGGCAATAGGCAATAGGCAATAGGGAATAGGCAATAGGGAATAGGCAATAGGCAATAAGGCAATAGAGAAAAAATTTCTTATTCTTAATTCTTAATTCTTAATTCTTAATTCTTAATTCTTAATTCTTAATTCTTAATTCTGATCCATTTCTTCTCCAACGGTAACATTTAATTGAGCGCCGATTAGCATAATTAATGCACTGATTTGTAGCCATAAAAGTAAAACAACAAACGCTCCAATTGCCCCATAAGTAATATTAAAATTACCAAAATGATAGACATACCAACGAAATAAATTAGAAACAAATGCCCATAAAACAGACGCTATAATTGCACCGGGCATCAGGGGTGTTCCCGGTTTTCGGTAACTGGGGCCATACCGATAAACAAACGCATAATTAGTTGAAACAATCCCTAACGTAATCGGCCATCGTAACTCTTTCCAAGTGTCTAACATTTGTGATTGTAATAAACAATCCTGCACTGGAGGCTTTTGTAAACAAGTGGCAAGTTCATCCAAATTACACTGACCAACGGTTTCGATAATACAGCTTTGGCGGGCAATTGCTTCTACAATAAAATCACTAATTAAAACTAAAGTAGAAGCTAAAACTAATAATAAAATTGTTCCTAATGCTAATCCCAAAGAAATTAATTTATCCTTCCAAAACGGTCGGATATTCTCCTTTGGCACTTGATGAATATGATTTAATGCAATCATAGCGGAACTAATCACCCCGGAAAAAATCCATAAGGATGCTAAAAAGCTAAATGAAAGTAAACTGGGGCTGGCTGATCCTGAAAATTTATCAATTTCAGTTTTCACTAAAATTTCTACCTCTTCCGGCACAATTTGACCTAACAAAACTGCCATCTGAAAAATTTGAGATTGTAACGATTCAAAAGAACTAAACGTAATTAATAAAACTAATAAACCTGGAAATAAAGCCAAAGTAGCATGATAAGCCATTTCTGAGGAACAGCCCGGTAAGCGTTGTTCCAAGGTGTTATGGAAAACTTTTTTTAATGTTCCTAAATTCAAATACAGGAAAAAAGAAATAAACCGAATAATCCTTTTATGAATTCTTCTCAACCCTTTGACAACAAGTGGAAATAAGAAAATTAAGAGATCAGTGATAAAATCAGCAATGCGATCAATAATATTCAGTAAAAGAGTATACAAAGAACCCGGTCGTAGGTTCCTTTGGATGAAATGCCACCAGACCTTGAAAATACTGGCTATCATTATCGTTTGGGAGAGTTTGTTTTATACCTAATTTACTGGAGTTAATCCAAAATTTTCCAAAAAATTCGATTTTTTTAAGGGGAGAATGTCAAGATAGCTATAGTCTATGAATCAAACCCGCAATGAAAGAGATCCGTTCTCAGGTGCAACCTGTCTATTCTATGTTTCACCAGCACTGGCTGCTTGATCCAGAGGTGACATTTCTCAATCATGGTTCCTTTGGGGCTTGCCCCCTCCCAATTTTAGAAGCTCAAACACGCTTTCGACAACAGCTTGAACGTCAACCCCTTTACTTTTTCCGAGAGTATGAAGCCTTACTCGATCAAGCCAGATTAGAATTAGCGGATTTTGTCGGCGCAGATTTTGAAGATATCGCCTTTGTTCCCAATGCAACAACCGGGGTGAATGGGGTCTTGCGATCGCTTTCTTTTTCTGAACAAGATGAACTCTTAACCACGAATCATGAATATAACGCTTGTCGCAATGTTTTAGATTTTATTGCAACTCGTTCAAAGGCTAAAATAATGATCGCTGAGATTCCTTTTCCCCTAGAATCTTCAGAACAAATTATAGAAGCAGTCATGGCACAAGTTTCTCCTCGAACTAAGTTAGTCTTAATTGATCATATTACGAGCCAGACCGGGTTAATTTTTCCGATTCAAGACATTATTAAAAAATTGAATAACTTAGGAATTGAGACGTTAATAGATGGCGCCCATGCCCCCGGCATGATTCCTTTAAATTTAAAAGAAATTCAGGCAACTTATTATACCGGAAATTGCCATAAATGGTTAAGCGCGCCCAAAGGAGCGGCGTTTTTATATGTCAGACGAGACAAACAAGCAGATATTCGTCCGGTTACAATTAG
>JBMDYE010000643.1:0-9423 GCA_048595135.1 Planktothrix sp.
TGGAAGAAAAGAATGAAACGGAAGATGCCAGCCACGCCAAAGCTCGGAGCAAAGAACCAGCTAGACTGTCCCAAGGGGTACATCAGGAACACGCTGACGAACACGGCAATGGGGCCAGTAAAGGCGATGGCGTTGTAAGGACGGATGCCGACTAAACGGGCAATTTCTAACTGACGGAGACAGAATCCGATCAGACCGAACGCACCGTGGAGGGCAACGAATGCCCACAGACCACCCAGTTGACACCAACGGGTGAAGTCCCACTGGGCTTCAGGGCCCCAGAGGAACAGCAAGGAATGTCCTAAGCTGTTAGCGGGGGTACTGACGGCAGCAGTTAGGAAGTTGCAGCCTTCTAAATAAGAGCTTGCTAAACCGTGGGTGTACCACGAAGTCACGAAGGTGGTTCCGGTCAGCCAACCCCCTAAAGCTAAATAAGCACAGGGGAACAGCAGAATCCCAGACCAGCCCACGAAGACGAAGCGATCGCGTTTGAGCCAGTCATCGAGGACATCAAACCATCCTCTCTGAACTTGCGGCCGTTCGACTGCTATAGTCATTTCAGAACGATCCTCTTGGGTTTTCTATAACATCATGCTTTTTAAGCAAGTTAACATAACTATATATTACAGTTAACAATTTTTGCAAAGGTGTTAGCTGTCAAGATTCACAACAGACATCCATGAGTACCCAAACTACAACCACAAACAGTCCACTCATTTACAAGAAAATCACAGGTTCCCGTCGCTTCAGCAACTACTGGTGGGCATCGGTGATTACCTTGGGAGGGGCAGGTTTTCTTCTCTCCGGTATTTCTAGCTACTCAAAGGTAAACCTTCTACCCTTTGCTGATCCCACTCAACTCCTCTTCTTTCCCCAAGGGTTAGTCATGGGCCTGTATGGATCAGCGGCTTTACTCTTGGCTTTGTACCTCTGGCTCGTGATCCTGTGGGACTTGGGCGGTGGTTACAACGAATTTAATCGAGATACAGGAAAAATTAATATTTTCCGATGGGGTTTCCCCGGAAAAAATCGGAAAGTTGAGTTTAATTGTCGCACCGATGACGTACAATCCATTCGGGTTGATATTAAAGATGGCATTAACCCTCGTCGCGCCCTTTATCTAAAACTCAAAGATCGGCGGGAAATCCCCCTAACTCGTGTTGGTCAACCGCTTCCCCTTTCAGAAATTGAAAATCAAGCGGCTGAATTAGCCAAGTTTCTCCAAGTACCTTTAGAAGGACTCTAAACCGACAATGAAGACGTTCAACACACAACAATTGTTACTGCCTTTCATTTTGGTTTGTGTGTTAATCATCGGAGGATGTGGTGTTGCTGCCAATAACTCAACGAATACTCCAAATAATCCCGCAGGTGAGGTGGCAGCTACACCTGTTGTTCAACCAGAAGCCCAAACCATGAAAAATTTACCGAAATTAGAAGGCAAAGCAACGGTGGTGATGACGGTGAAAGGATCTCCCATCACCATTGAAGTGGATGGAAGCCAAGCACCGCTCACCGCAGGCAATTTCGTCGATCTCGTCAATCGTGGCGTTTACGATGGGCTGGCTTTTCATCGGGTGGTACGCGAACCTCAACCGTTTGTGGTTCAAGGTGGCGATCCTCAAAGTAAAGATCCTAACGTTCCTACTTCCAGATTAGGCACCGGTGGATTTATTGATCCCGATACCAAAAAAGAACGCAACATTCCCTTGGAAATTAAGCCAGAAGGGGCAGAAGCTCCCCTCTACAGCAAAACCTTTGAAGAGGCTCGGCTCAGAGCTACACCCGTTCTATCCCACAAGCGGGGGGCGGTGGCGATGGCTCGTTCTCAATTCCCTGATTCGGCTTCCTCTCAGTTTTACTTTGCTTTAGCGGATTTACCGTTCCTAGATGGCAGTTATGCCGTTTTTGGTTATGTTACAGATGGAATGGATGTGGTTGATCAAATTCAACAAGGCGATCGCATTGAATCCGCTAAAGTCACCCAAGGACTAGACCAACTGAAAAATTAAAAACCGGTTAAGAATTGTAAACTTTCCGGTGTCAAGGGTGAGTCAGGGTCTCTACTACAACCAAGCCAAACTGTAATAGAGATCCTGATCCATCTAAATCCCAGACTCGATCTCAACTGAACGGTTACAGAATCTTAGCTATCCGCTAACAGTAACAGTGCTTTCTCAACGTCTTGAATCCCGATTTTTGTATCCCGAATTCCTATAGCGGTTTGAGCCACTCCCTCATTAAGAAAATTCATCGAATCTATCACTTGTTGAATAGCGATTTCCTGCTGTTTATAAGTCAAATAAATTTCTTGGTTGCTTATAACAATACTATTAATTTCAGTGGCTACTTTGATAAAAGTATCCGTCGTGAATTGAGCATTTTTTACCCCTTCATAAACTGTATTTTTCCCCTCATTTGTAACGTTGACCGTTGAATTAATTTCTGTTTGAATATCCGTTACTACGTTATTAATATCCTGGGAATATTTTTTACTTTGATCAGCCAGTTGACGAATTTCTTTAGCGACGACTCCAAAGCCTTGACCATTCGTTCCACTTCGTACTGCTTCAATGGAGGCATTTAAAGCTAACAAATTTGTTTGATTGGCTAAGTCTGTTACAGAGGTTGTAATTCGACTAATCAAAGCTGCTTGCTCACTCAAACGCATAATTTGTTCAGAAATTGCCTCAATTTTAATCTTAAGATTTGCCATATCTTTTAAGGTATGATTAACTGCCTCTTTACCGATTTCTGCTAAATTTAGAACCTTTTTAGCTACGTCAACAGCAATTTCTGCCTGCTTTGCTGATTGTTGAGAAGAGTTTCCCAACTCATTCATTGTGGTAGTAGTTTGATTGACAGTGATAGACTGTTGGAGTGCCATGCGCTCTTGTTGTTCCATACTTTTAGAAAGCAGAACAGAAGAAGTGGCGAGTGTATTAATCACAATTGCCTCTTGGCGATAGGTTTGAATATAATCTAAACTCAGTCCCAAAAATGGCACTAAATAGGCAATAATTTTTAGAAAATGTCCGATATTAAAATCATTATCAAATAACTGAATCGATCCAAAAGTCATGTGCATTTGTGTCGCAATGGAAGGAATTGTACTCACCACTAAGGAATAAGAAAATAGACTCGGATATTGTTGATAAAATTTTGGGAAAACAAAAATACCTGAAACTATAAATAATAATAATGGGATAAAATCCCAAGGACGTTTGATGAAGGCATCAGGAAAGATTGTTTGCGGTAAAGTTGGGGTATTCATGGCAACATAAATAATGACAGAAGCCAAGAATCCAAAGCAGAGGATTGCAATCATGACAATGGTAAAATTCCCCCGCCAGTTCTTAGGTCTTATAATCAGGATTGTGCCTACCCCTAGAATTAAAATAACAACATTAAATAGGCGACAAATAGCCCAGGTGACAGGAATCAATGCTTGACTATCTGCGACTCCTTCAATCATTCGATCGGCTGCTAAAATATGGAAAGCATCCATGCTCCCTGCAAAAAATAGCGATATCCCAATAATGGGAGTCACGACATCTCGCTTAATGGCAAAGTGAACAAACGATAGTAAAACCGTAAAAAATGCTGTACAAATCGCCACCCATTCTAAGATCGTGTGGGTAAAGCTCCCTAATAAAGCATGATGTATCTGATCAATCCATTCCGGCTGACTAAGATTAGCCAGAGTTGATGGGTTTAAGGGATTTTGTGGAGAAGCAAAACTAATGCCTAAGAGATTGAGGAAAAAGGGCAGGATACAAATCCCCACGACTCCATAAACAAATTCTGTCGGGAGTCTAGTTTCTTTAACCATGATTGTCTTTATTGAATCAATATCTAATTTATAAACTTTTTTTTCAAAAAAACGCAAGAAAGCGTTTAAACCGATATTAATTTAAACGAGATCTACTCAAAATTTAATTTAGGGGGGATTTAAGATAAAGTAGAGTTAGTTAGCGTTAATTCTCACTCTCAGTTTTTGAAGACAGACTGTTCATCAATAATGAATGTTGTTGTTACTGGTATTGGTTTAATCTCCGCACTCGGAAATTTAGAAACTACCTGGAAAAACATTTTATCCGGTCAGTCGGGCATTTTATCTAATCAACCCTTTCCAGAATTGAAATCTCAACCTCTGGCTTTAGTTTATGATCAGCCGACTGAAGCAAGCGTTTTATTAGAAATTGCGATCGCAGATGCTTTAAGAAATGCTAATTTAAGTTTACCCTTAACCGATTGTGGGATTGTCATCGGTTCCAGTCGAGGAAATCAAGGAAAACTAGAAGAACTCGCTCAAACTCTTCATTTTGAGCAGTTAGTCAACTTTCCTAATTATTTACATTATAATTTAGCCCTAAATATTGCTCAGAAAATCGGTTCAACTGGAATTGTATTATCGCCAATGGCAGCTTGTTCAACGGGAATTTGGGCAATTTATCAAGGATTTGAATTAATTAAAACCCAACAGTATCAACGGGTAATTGTTGGTGCAGTTGAATCTCCCATAACTCGTTTAACTTTAGCCGGGTTTCAACAAATGGGAGCATTAGCAAAAACCGGATTATACCCCTTTGATCAAGATCGAGAAGGCTTTATATTAGGAGAAGGTGCAGCCGTTTTTATCTTAGAAACGGAGGAATTAGCTCACCAGCGTTCTGCTACAATTTATGGAAAAATTTTAGGGTTTGGATTAACTAATGATGCGGCGCACAGTAACAAACCAGATTCTTACCAAAAAAGTGCGATCGCAGCCATTCAACACTGTTTAAAACGTAGTAATTTATCTCCAACTGATATTCAGTATATTCATGCTCATGGAACCGGAACAATATTAAATGATCAACATGAAGTTAACTTAATTCAAAACTTATTTCCTCAAACTGTTGCTGTTAGTTCCACCAAAGGGGCAACGGGACATACATTAGGCGCATCAGGAGCGTTAGGAGTTGCATTTTGTTTAAGGGCATTAACTGATCAAATTTTACCGCCCTGTATCGGATTAAAACAAACAGAATTTGATTTAGATTTCGTGACCCAAGCTCGTTCTAGTTTTGTCAAAAATACGTTATGTTTTAGTTTTGGTTTTGGCGGACAAAATGCTATTATTGCAGTTGGTAAATAAATTTTTTCAATATCTAGCGATCCAGGATACTCACATTAAATTCCTTACTAATATTTAAACTGATTATGCCATTAACAGAACGTTTATCTAAAATTAACTGGGAAGAACCTCCCTCCATGATTTCGTTATTTTCGGGATGTGGCGGGATGGACTTACCCTTTCATAAAGCAGGATTTAACTTAGTTTGGGCAATTGATGTTAATCAAGATGCTTGTCAAACTTTTAGACGGAATATTTCCGATGTCATTGTTTGTGATCAAATTGAAAATATTAATATTTCTGAAGTCTATAATGCTGATTTAATTACGGGCGGTTTTCCTTGTCAAGATTTTTCGATGATTTGGAAACGTCCTGGTTTAGAGGGAGAAAGAGGAAATTTATATACTTATTTTCTCAAATTTATTCAAGACAAACAACCCAAAGCTTTTATTGCTGAAAATGTCAAAGGATTATTAAGCGCGAATAACTATAAAGCGATTCAACGGATTATTTCAGATTTTGAACAAATTGAACCTGGATATTTAGTTAAACCCAAACTTTATAATTTTGCTGACTACGGTGTTCCTCAATTTCGAGAACGGGTGTTATTAGTTGGAATTCGGAAGGATACGGGATTTAACTTTATTCATCCGCAACCGGAATATGGGTTAAATCGAAAACATCCTTATCGAACTGCATCGGAAGCATTAGCAGGGGTTGAACAGATTCCTAATAATAACGAACATCAAAAAATCCAACCGCGAACCATTGAAATTTTAAAACGAATTAAACCAGGGGGGAATTTTACCGATATTCCTAAAGATAGTGAATATTATGTCAAAGGAATGATTAGTCATGTTTACCGACGGTTACATCCTGACCAACCGTCAACAACCATTATTGCCGGGGGAGGAGGTGGAACTTGGGGATATCATTACAAAGAACCGAGAGCATTAACCAATCGAGAACGAGCGAGGTTACAATCGTTTCCAGATGATTTTATCTTTGAAGGTTCGTTTACGGAAGTTCGCCGCCAAATTGGAAATGCTGTTCCTCCTGATGGAATTGTAGCGTTAGTTGAAGCGTTAATTCCTTTATTTACAGGAAACTATCATAAGGTTGATTTATATCAGTTGAGTGAACCTTTAAAACAGTTACCCATTAAAGAACGTTTGAAATTAGCAAATCAGGAAAGCTGTGAATTAATATCACTCCGGTAAATAGTCTGGGTTTAACGTATCTTCTTGAGAAAACGGACATTCTACAGGAAAAGTATCGATTGATAATCCCGTTTCATCCGCCGCTAATTCTCTTGCATCTTGATAAGATTTTGAAAAAACTTCGTAAAAATACCGTTTTAAACTCGGACTATCTTCAAAATCGTCTTGTATTCTTTTGCGATGTTCTCGAATAGTCGATAACCAGCTATTTGTTCGTTTTTCGGATTGATACTTATATTTCAATAAGTGAATTAAGATAATTCTCAGATTACTTCTAATTGCTTTCTTTTCACTTTTGATCATCGATTCTAATTCTTCAATTAAATTAATTTTATCAACTTCGGCTAATCTTCCCTGTTGTAACTGATGAATCGTATTCATTAACCAAAGATGATAATCTTCTTCGTATAAGCTTGAAGTTTGTTGAGGTTGTGTGATGGGAAGTTGACTCGTCATGACATATACTAGGCTCAGTTGGCTATATATTATAATAAAATAAGTTGGGTTTCGTTACCTTAACCCAACCTACTATTAATCAAGAGATGTTGTTTTTTAGGAGCAGTTAGAAGAGGAGATCAAGTTTACTGTGATTTCGATAACACCATCCTAAAATTGTTCCTAACACGGATAGTTTAATCAGTTCTAACGTAAAATAGCTGAAGTGTAGTTGATTCATGCCATGAGGAATAGTGGTTAATCCATTAAAGAGATTAAGGTTAATCCCTAATGAACTCATTTGAGGGGTGAGAATATAAGTGTAAATCAAGGTAATGGCGAATAGGGAGAAAGATAACCCTGTAATTGTCCGAATGCGATTACTAAACTTTTCAGGTAGTGTCATCCCTAATGCAACTAAACCTGTTACACTTAATGCTGCTAATACTAACTCCAAACGATTAAAGACTGAAAAAATTAAAGTTCCTGTAGCAGTAAAAGCTGAATCTTCCATCATGCCAGATATATACATGGTTGGCATCACTACAAAATCCAGAATCAGGCTACCGCCCATCCATAATCCTAACGTGACTAAAACCAAGGTAATCCACCGGGTCGGGTGATTTTCAAGTTTAGATATTGTGTTCATAGGAATAATTGCGAGTTAATTGTGAATAATGAATGTCTTTACTTTTAAGTGTAGCGAATCTTTCCCAAGTAGAACGTAAAGTATTTTTATTCATATAACTTTATGAAGAAATGTAAAATATTAAACTAATCTCCATTAATTGTGCTAACTAACGAATCTCAAAACTCAGGCTGATTTGAAGCTCAGGAATTTCACCGCAATATTTGTTAAAATTAAAAACGGGAAAAATTCTATGAACAGGGACGAATGGCTCAGGTGAAAGCAGTTGTTTTATTATCGGGTGGATTAGATTCTTCAACGGTGCTTTATCAAGCGAAAGCCGAGGGTTGTGATTGTTATGCAATTTCTTTTAATTACCAACAGCGACACCAAAGAGAGCTAGAATCAGCCCACAATATTGCCCAACGTGCAGGCGTTGTTGAACATCAAGTTGTTAACTTTGATTTAACCCTTTGGGGGGGGTCAGCCTTAACGGATAATCGCCTGAATTTACCGAGCGATCGCACGTTAGAAAAAATGGCAGAAACCATTCCCATTACTTACGTTCCTGCTAGAAATACGATTTTTTTAAGCTTTGCATTAGCTTATGCAGAAGTATTAGAAGCCCAGCGGGTTTATATTGGGGTGAATGCCTTAGATTATTCCGGTTATCCTGATTGTCGTTCTGATTATATTCAAGCGATGCAAGAGGTTTTTAGACTAGGAACCAAACAAGGAAGAGAAGGAGATCCAATCACGATTGAAGCTCCCTTAATTCATCTTAAAAAAACTGAAATTATTGAACTGGGGAACCGTTTAAACGTTCCTTGGGAACTTACCTGGTCTTGCTACGCCGGAGGAATAGCAGCTTGTGGTGTTTGCGATTCCTGCCGTTTGCGATTAGCTGCTTTTGATGAATTAGGAGTAACTGATCCCTTACCTTATATTCATCGTTAATTAACAAAACTCTAAAAACTTAATGTTTTATATTTTAGAAGAAGGACGGATCACCCAAGGAGGATCTATTGAAAAAGCTATTCTCACAACTTATTTTATTTTTACTTTTATTCGGTCTAGTGCTGCAAACCCCTGCTTTAGCAGAAGAAGACTTAAGCGGTTCTAAAATTTTTTCAAACTCCTGTGCCTCTTGTCACATTAATGGGAATAACGTTCTCATTGCCAGTAAAACTTTAAAAAAAGAAGCTCTGCTTCAATACTTAAAAGGATATGAAGAAGAGCCTGAATCTGCCATTATTAATCAAGTCACCAATGGTAAAAATGCCATGCCTGCTTTTAAAAATCGGTTAACGCCCGTAGAAATTGAACGGGTGGCGAGTTATGTTGTTCAGCAGGCAGAACAAGGATGGTAAAAATTTAGTTCTTTAAATTGGCAACTCATCTGGTTCTGAATGTCAAGGTTTAATTTTCAAGCAAAGGCGAAGCTTTCCAGAGCAAAGTGATCAGAAATTGAGCTTCAGCTTGGAAACTTTGCCGTTAAAATTGAGGATTTCCCCAGAAACTCAGTGACTCAATCCATAAAATTGCCATAATTTTAACAAATTCATCTTGATTTAAGAAAACAGCACTCTCAACAGGCTTTTCCCCTTTGCAAAGCTGAACTTGCATCTGTGTAGAAACCTTTCCCCTCCAACATCTGTTATCTTGTATATAAAAACGCTGTTAAACAGCTTGTGGTCAGGAAACCTTGAAAATAAGCGAGTCGTCTCGTTCACAATCACGATTTAATTAGTAAAATCTTTATAAAAAAACCGAATGTTTACACAAGTTCATTTAACAGAGCGACACCAGCATATTCTTTGGGCAACCATCCGCCATTACATCGCAACGGCTGAACCCGTTGGCTCAAAAGCTTTAGCAGAAGAATATAACCTCAAAGTTAGTCCCGCCACCATTCGCAACGGAATGGGGGTTTTGGAGAAAGCCGGACTCCTATACCAACCCCATACTTCTGCGGGACGAGTCCCCTCGGATTCCGGCTACCGTATTTATGTGGATAAACT
>JBMDYE010000644.1:0-4507 GCA_048595135.1 Planktothrix sp.
CTGGGATGCCGCACCCTGCTGTTAACCTTAAATTTAGATAAAATCGCTTGGCAACCCTGCAACCCGGCAGTGGGTGGCCCTGCTAAATCTCAATTGGTGCATGAAGTGGACGCTTTGGGCGGTGAAATTGGCAAAATGGCCGATCGCACCTACCTACAAAAACGCGTTCTGAATATTTCTCGTGGCCCTGCGGTGTGGGCGTTACGGGCGCAAACCGACAAAAGGGAATACGCCGCCCTGATGAAAACAATTATTGAAAATAAAGATAATCTCACCGTCCGCGAAGGGATGGTCACGGATTTAATATTAGGAAAAAATCAAGAAATTATCGGCGTTGAAACCTATTTTGGCGTTGCCTTTAAATGTAAAGCCGTTATCTTAACAACGGGAACTTTTTTAGGCGGTAAAATTTGGGTTGGCAATAAATCAATGGCAGCAGGACGGGCGGGAGAATTTGCTGCCGTTGGGTTAACTGAAACCCTCAACCGTTTAGGCTTTGAAACCGGACGGTTAAAAACAGGAACTCCGGCAAGAGTGGATAAACGGTCGGTAGATTATTCTAAATTAGAACCGCAACCGGGCGATCAAGAAGTCCGTTGGTTTAGTTTCGATCCTGAAGCTTGGGTGAAACGGGAACAAATGTGTTGTTATTTAACCAGAACCACCGCAGAAACCCATCGAATTATTCGAGAAAATTTGCATTTATCCCCGGTTTATGGCGGTTGGGTGGATGCCAAAGGCCCCCGGTATTGTCCGAGTATTGAAGATAAAATTGTTCGCTTTGCGGATAAAGAAAGCCACCAAATTTTTATTGAACCGGAAGGACGGGATATTCCTGAACTGTATATCCAAGGATTTTCAACGGGTTTACCCGAACATTTACAACTGCAAATGTTACGGAGTCTTCCGGGTTTAGAAAACTGTGCGATGCTGCGTCCAGCTTATGCGGTGGAATACGATTATTTACCCGCAACTCAATGTTATCCCACGTTGATGACGAAGAAAATTGAGGGGTTATTTTGTGCGGGTCAAATTAACGGCACAACTGGATATGAAGAAGCCGCAGCGCAGGGATTTGTTGCCGGAATTAATGCGGTCAGATATGCTAACCATCAAGAAATGATTGTCTTCCCCCGTGAACACAGTTATATCGGAACATTGGTGGATGATTTGTGTACAAAAGACTTAAGAGAACCCTACCGAATGTTAACCAGTCGGTCGGAATATCGGTTACTTTTGCGCTCAGATAATGCCGATGAACGGTTAACCCCATTAGGTCGAGAAATTGGCTTAATTGATGATCGACGTTGGGAATTATTCCAACGCAAACAAACGAATATTATTGCCGAAAAAGAACGGTTATATAGTACCCGAATTAAAGAGCAAGAGGAGGTGGGAATTGCGATCGCCACCGATACCCAACAAAAAATTAAAGGGTCAATTACCTTAGCGGATTTGTTGCGCCGTCCGGGGTTCCATTATCTTGATTTAGAACGCTATGGATTAGGCAATTTAAATTTAAATCAAGTGGAAAAAGAAGGGGCAGAAATTGAAATTAAATATTCCGGTTATTTGCAACGCCAACAAAATCAAATTGACCAAATTAGTCGCCATGCAAATCGTCCATTACCGGAAGATTTAGATTATATGGCAATTTCAACCTTATCAATGGAGGCGCGAGAAAAATTATCGAAAGTGAAGCCATTAACCTTGGGTCAAGCCTCAAGAATTGGGGGTGTAAATCCCGCCGATTTGAATGCGTTGTTGATTTATTTAGAAGTTAGAAATCGTCAACAACCTGTCAGTATTAATTAGGCGGATAGGTCAGGTAGAGATGTTGGATGCAATGTCTCTACCCACAGCTAACTCAACGCCTTGGATCAATTGAGGGTGGCGATTAAAACCCCAGTTTCTCTTAGAAGCCAGGGTTTTGGGCTATGCTGCTATAAATGATCATGATATTTGGATTTTGATTACCAGATCATGGCACAATAAAATGTTAATGATTGAGTAAAAAAGGTTTAACAAGACGATATGGTCGCAAAAATTCGGTTTGCAAGAGGCGTTGATGAAGATGCAATTCCTGATGTCCGTCTAACCCGTTCACGGGATGGGAATCAATCAACTGCGCGTTTTTACTTTGAAAATCCTCAAGCATTAGCTCAAGACTCCACCACCGAAGTCACGGGAATGTATATGTCTGACGAGGAAGGGGAAATTATGACTCGTGAAGTGACAGCCAAATTTGTTAATGGTAAACCGACCGCACTGGAAGCCATTTATATTATGAATTCTGCGGAAGAATGGGATCGGTTTCTCCGGTTTATGCAGCGCTATGCTGAGGAAAATGGCTTAGAATTTACTAAGTCTTAAGTTAGTTAAAATGGTGGGCATAGCCCACCCTACAAATTTAATATAAGGGTTAAAAAAATTAAACTAAATCTAAAATGAGTTCTTCAATTCCTCATCCTGATCCGGTGGGTTGTAAAGTGAATTGTGCAGTGATTACGGTTAGTGATACCCGTACCCCAGAAACGGATAAAAGCGGTCAATTGATTCAACAGTTATTAATAGATGCGGATCATTTTATTCAATTTTATCACATTCTAAAAGATGAACCTGCGGAAATTACCGCAACCTTAAAAGATTTATGTCTAAATCCTGAATTAGATGCTGTCATTTTTAATGGAGGAACGGGAATAGCACCGAGAGATACAACCTATGATGCCATTGAACAATTATTAGAAAAAACGTTACCGGGATTTGGAGAAATTTTTAGAAGTTTGAGTTATACTGAAATTGGTTCCAGGGCGATCGCTTCCCGTGCAGTTGCTGGCGTTTATCAAGGGAAATTAGTATTTTCTGTTCCTGGGTCGAGCAATGCGGTAAAATTAGCAATGGAACAGTTAATTTTACCAGAACTTTCTCATTTAGTTCGACAGTTGCGGTCAGGTCAAACTTAAATTGATATTGCCCAAACTCATTCTAACGCCTGATTCCTGACTTCTGCTATACAATAGAAGGGATGTCATTATTTTATTATCCTAATATGTATTTCACTTGGTTAGATAGTAATTCTTGGTTGCTAGAAATCGGGGGAAAAAGAATACTTCTTGACCCTTGGTTAGTGGGCGCATTAACCTTTGGAAATCTAAACTGGCTGTTTAAAGGACAAAGGCATAATGATCGCTCCATTCCGAATGATATTGATTTAATTTTATTATCACAAGGATTAGAAGATCACGCCCATCCTGAAACTTTAAAAAAACTTGATAAAACCATTCCGGTTGTCGGTTCTCCAGGTGCCGCAAAGGTAGCAGAAAGTTTGGGATATACTCAAGTGAGATCCCTACAACATGGAACCACCTATTCCCTCGATAATCAAGTGGAAATTCGAGCAGTTCCCGGTTCCCCCATTGGGCCAACAACGTTGGAAAATGGCTATATTCTCAAAGATTTAGCAACAGGAAATACAGTTTATTATGAACCTCACGGCTACCATTCTCAAACCTTAAAAGAATTCGCTCCCCTTGATGTTGTCATTACTCCTTTAATTAATGTTAGTTTACCGTTGGTGGGGCAAATTATTCGTGGACAAGAAACAGCCTTAGATTTAGCGAAATTAGTCAATCCTCAAGTGATGTTACCCACAGCAGAACCAGGGGACGTGGTGTATGAAGGGTTGTTAGTTTCAATCTTAAAAGCTAATGGAAATTTAGAAGATTTTCGTTCTATGTTAGCGAAAGAAAATCTATCCGCACGGGTACTCAAACCTCAATCTGGTGAACGGTTTGAAGTGTTATTAGAAAAGCGTCCGGTTAGTGTGGTTTAAATTCTTTATGACCTAACCCCCCAGCCCCCTTCCCTGCAAGGGAAGGGGGAGCAGTTTAAACCTTTGAATATTAACAATTCTTTTCCCCTCGCCTTGTAGGAGAGGGGTTAGGGGAGAGGTCAAACTACAAAATAGCCACACAAAGGGAAGGGGGAGCCATTAATAATTATTTATGTTTAATAGTAACAATTAGTCCCCCCTCTCCTTGCAGGAGAGGGGGTTCGGGGGAGAGGTCAAACCAACAAAATAGCCGCACAAACCGCAGCACCCAATAAACCCACTTGAGAATTTAAAACAACATGAACAGGAACTTTCGATAAGATCGGTTTCATGCGTCCTTTATGATAAAAAGCATCCATGAAACCATAGGTTTCTAACAGGGGTAAAATTTTCGCGGCGATGCCTCCGGCAATATATAATCCATTATAAGGTAATAGTTTCAACGCTAAATTTCCGGCTTCACTGCCGTAATTTTCAACAAAAATTTCCATCGTTTGTTCTGACAAGCGATCGCGTTTTTCTAAGGCTGCTTTAGAAATTGCCGCCGCCGGATCAACCGTTGCTTCTCCTAACCCGATTTGGTGTTCCCACTCCTTGACAATTTCAGCAATCTCAGGAGATTCGTGAGCAAAATTGCGATCGCGTAAAAATTGATAAATTGAGACAATTCCTGGC
>JBMDYE010000645.1:0-5913 GCA_048595135.1 Planktothrix sp.
GTGACTATAGGAAATGATAGGGGGGTAAGGCTTCGCTGAGGGTTAACTGCCAGTGGACATTCTGAGTTTGCCATTGCTGTAGTTGGTCTCGAAGCTGGGGTTCTTGGGTTTGGGGAATTAATAAATAGATACGTTGTTCAGTTGTTTGGCTTTCGGGGAGGATGAGATTGGGATAGGACTGACGGAGGATGTTCACCCAGTCATGCCATTGTTGATTTTGTTGGTGTTGATGTTCTAGCTGGCGTTGGTGTAGTTGCTTTTTGGCTAAAAAATAGTCCCGTCCTTTGAGGGGGGGTGATGGAGAGTTGGGTTTGCTGAGGCTGAGGTTTTCGGAGGGGAATTCTAGGGGAACTGCTTTTAAGAGGTATTCGGCTTGACCCTGAAATTGTTCGAGTTTGTCTAAATACTGCTGCTGATGGAGTTGTAAGTGTTGGACTAAGGCAGATTCAGAACTAAAACAGGTTCCGAAACGCAGAGGTAACAGGGGGGTTTGTTGGAACGCTTCACGGATAATCTGATCATGGATTAACACAGCTTGCATTAACTGTTCATCGGTGTCGGGAAGATTGTCTGTCCCTAAAGCAGGTTCAACGATGGCAGATAAGTTTTCAGAGGTGATAATTTTTAAGCTTCCTCTAATTCCTTGAGAAAGTAGTAGGGGAGATGTTGGTGTTTTAAAAAAAGCGTAGGTATACATTGCAACATTTATAGCGGTGAGTACAGGCCAAAAACCCAGTTTCTTGCAGAAACCGGGTTTTTTTAGTCCCTACTTTACTTCATCCCTCTGAAAATCGCTGTATTTAATAGAAGTCAATACTTATTTAGTGGTCAGGCTGTTGGACATCCTTAATCCATTCAAAACCGATGCTCAGTTGAGCAAATCCGGTTTGCCAAGTGATGGGTAATTCGATATTTTGATTAGGATAACCCCAATCTAATTTTGCTCCCTTCATCCAACTGGTGAGTTCCGGTAAGGTTTCTAATCGATTTGTTGCTTGTCGGATTAAAAATTCGATGGATTGGGGAAGTTGACACCATTCACAGCTATCGGACTGAATAATAGACTCAGGTGCAGGAATCTGTACATCTAATTTTAGGGTTTGGCTGGTGGCGATATCTAGTTCCCAGGTTTCGTTTAAAAAATCAGCATTTAAAACGGCTAATAACCGCAATGTTCCGGTTTCCCATTGACAACCGGGTTGTAAAAGTTTTGCTTTTATCCCGCTAATTAATTGCATGAGGGTGTAACTACTGCTAATAATTTGCCAGAGTAACCTTAAGGATAATTCTACTAATGAAAGTTCGGGTTGTAGTTTGGCTAAACTAGAGATGGAGGTGGGATTATAAATCACATCCACTAATTCATCGGCGATTTGAATGAAATCAATTAAGAGGGAATTTTCAGTGAGAGAATCAGAGTTAGATAACGGTTCAGTGGAAGGGATAGGAGGTTTTTGATCGGTTTTTTGTGTCAGCCAGCGCCACCAATATTGTTGAATTTGAGTTTGAGTATAGGGTTGAATAATTTTAGGGTCGGTCAGTCGGATTTGGGTTTCTAGGAGTGAGGGGGTTGACACGGAAGCTAAAACGGAATATTCAACGTTTTGAATGTCTGAAGCATTAGAAAATAAATCTTCTTCTAAATAATAGGATTCTAAGGGAGTTTCTAGGATGTTAATTTGAGGGGGTTTAAATTCTGGGATAAATTCCAATTCAAAGTTTAAGCTTATTTTAGAAGGTTGCCAAGGTTTTTTGGGTTCTAAAATTTGGGTTGAGTTGGACTGCATCCAGATCCCATCATCCTGAATTTTATCTTGAATTTGAGTTTTAATTTGGTTCAGGATGGATTGAGCTTGTACGGGATGTTGGCATAAATAACAATTATTGGATTGCAGATAAGCGTCTCGGCTTAGAAAGTCGGTCAAAATGGTATTCGTTGCTAAATCGATTGCAAGGGTATGGGAATTCGTTTGAAAGACTAAATTAGCGACTAATCTTAATTTTCCGCTTGTCCAATCGTGACCGGGTAGTAAAACTTCTACTGGAATTCCGGTTAAAAGTCGCATTAATTCATAGGAGCTTTGTGCTAAATTCCAGAGCAGTTTTGGAATTAAATCTTGTACTAAGATAAACGCAGGAATATAGAGAGTAGAATCGGTTGGAGTTGCAGAAATCATTTCAGGATGAGATACCTGTTGTTTATAGGTTTCTAAAACGTGATAGACTTCTTCGCTAACATAGGGAATTAGGTTTTCTGGGGTTTGAGGAATATTAGAAGGCCATGCTCCGTTGGGTGAACGAAGGTGAGCTACAATTTGAACTAAGTCTTGAACGGCTTGAATAAACTGGGGAGAAATTTTAGAAGCATGGGAGGTTGAAGAAACGGAAATTGGCGCTAAAAATTGGATGATGGTTTGAGATAAAAAGTCTCTAACCTGTTGAGGCTTGAGGATAGATTCAGAGTTGTTCAAATTGGGGATGGTGTCTGGTTTAGAATTAGCTTGAGAAACTGGGTTATTATTCATATTGAGTACCAAGATTCAGGGATTGAATAAGGTGTAAATAACCTTGATCAGGGGTCTGGGTTGCGATCGCTAAACCTGTTTTTCCAAACGGTGCGATCGCTTTCGGTTCGAGAGGGCCGATATATTTTCCAATTAGATTTCCTTCTAAATTAAAGAAGGTATATTGTCCGTTTTGATTCCCAATTACGAACCCCCAAGGGGTCACTCCTGTACAACTCGGAGGTTCGTTTAAGGGAATGCGAATAATGCTCAGGGGTTTTAAACGGAGTAAAATAAGGAAGGGGTATTCATCCTCTCCAATTCCTAGTAGGGTATAGGGTTGAGGGAGAGAAAGCAATTGCTTTAAAAGAATCGGTAATTTTAAGTTCCCAACGGGTTTTCCTCGTCGAGTATAGACTCTTAAAATATTAATTGGTTTCTGTTTAAAACTTAACCATGCTGTTAGTAAATAACGATGGTTTAAAAAAATCAACTCTGGCATTTCTTTTGCCGATAGAGATGTTTTTTTAGTTAATTTTAGAGGAAATCCATTAGAATTAGAGGTAAAGCGATAAAACCGTAATTGTTGGGCAACAGCTAAAGCCACATAATTATTGTATGGATCAATCGCTATTTTATAATTCAAATTAGCCGAAGGTTGAGGGTCTAAATCTTGAGAGTTTTGGGATTCAGATGAATTAAGGGGTGATAGTAATTGTTCAGAAGGAGCAGTGGGTGGCTGTTCGGATGATAACGATTTTATGGCACTCAGATTTAATAACACTTGGGGAGCGCTTTGAAAGGGAGTAAAGTGATAAATTCTATTTGGGGTTAAAACTAAACAGCGATTACTAATGGGTACTAAAGATAAAATGGGTTCAGAGAACTTAAATTTTTCTTGAATTTTAGGTTCTGATGGGTTAGGATAGTGAGCAGAATCATTGTTGTCTTGGAGTTGTGACCGAACTTCTAATTTTTTTTCAAAAGCAGTATAAAGATCAGGAAAATTAGCGGTAAAAATTAGAGGAAATTGGGAAGATTTAACAAGAGTCAGGGGAAAAGTTTGAGTCAATAATTGTTCAGGTTTTTGAATGGACGGGACAGGAGATTGTGAAAGATCTTCTGTCCTATTATCCTCTTGAATCTGCCAAGAAATAATGGTATCAGCTTGGGTTTGAATTTGAGGATGAATCAAGGCTTGTTGCAAGGCTTCAGCCATTTCTAAGGCGGTGCTGTAGCGACGTGCGGGTAACTTTTCTAAAGCTTTTTGAACAATAATTTGTAACGGTTCAGGAACGAAGTTAGGCACTTGAAACCGTTGATTTAATTGCGACCACATTAATTCTCCAGGTAATCCATGGAAGGGGCGATCGCCTGTTAACATTTCATATAACACAATCCCAATGGCATACAGATCCGATTGAGGGGAATACAAGCCATAAAAGCGTTCTGGCGCCATATAAGCGGGAGATCCCCCTGTAAACAAGGAAGGTTTTTGGGACGAAGAAAACTTCCCTTGGGTGGGTAAATGACGCGCAATGCCAAAATCAGATAATTTAGGATGCCACCCTTGGGGTTTGAGGGTTAGTAAAATATTTTCTGGTTTAATATCACAGTGAATAATCCCCCGTTGATGAGCATAATGTAACCCTTCTAAAACCCCAATCAGGAGTTGTAAGCATTCTTGCAGTCGCAGCGCGTGATTTTGTTCGAGAAGGTGACGCAGGGTTCCTCCTTCACAATAATCCATCACTAAATAACGTCCATTATGGATGTGTTCCAGGGCGCGACAAGCTGCAATGTTAGGATGTTGTAAACTAATAATAAACCAAAGCTCTTGCAGGAATTGGTTCGTGGGGGCTCGCTGATGGGTGAGTTCCTTCAAGGCTACTAATTGTCCAGTTCGGCGATCACTTGCACAGTAGACTTTGCCAAACTGGCCTTGTCCGATTAACCCTAAAATGTGGTATCGAGAAGCCTGCATGGTGTGGTTATGCCACCTCGTTGACGGTATTTCCGATAGTATTAAAGTATACCCAAGATTGAAACAGTACCGACAGACTGGATAGCAAGGGGTGCATTTTGATTTTGAAATGCGGCGCTAACATTCTACATGACGTCGCACTCAATTTAAGAGCTTCTCTTACTATCTAAAGCTTGAAAAGGCTGTTCCTGTCTGGGTTTAAGTGGATTAAGATTAGGGCTATTGGGTTGTTCCCAAAACGGTGTGAATGTCTGATGACCCAGTTGGGGAAGACAGCAAACCGATGAATCTTTCCACCCTTGTTGGGGGGGAGTGCCAAGAAAAAGTAATACAATGAAAGCAACGCTATTGCCTATGTTTTCCTCAGTAGACTCTCAACCCAATTTGACCGAACCAGGGCCTGCCCCTACTAAAATCATACAATCTCAAAACCAGTATCGGACTTGTCAAATTCGAGTGCCGGACTTGCAACAGCCTGTTCCCGCGATTCGGGTTGACGATGAATTTTACAGTTTTTTTAAGGCCGTAGAGGAAGCCGAGAAAGCGTTTGAAATAGTCGCCAAGCTCGGCACTGGAGGAGATAGTACGGTGATTACCAAAACCCCAAAAGGCTATGCGATTTGGGTGAAAGAACCACTGGCTGAAGTGCATCGCTCCTCTAAGGCAAAAAATTAGCTCTGCAAAAACTGAATATCGGTCAATTAAGGTCTTTGTTGCTATTAATTGAACGAGCAGTTTGTATTGGTCTGAACCATTAGCATTTCTATTTGGGCTTTTACGATAACCAATGGCTAAAACAATTCGACTAGAACCGATTGCGGAAGAGATGGCAGTGAAAACAAATTCTAATCTGCTCTCTGCTTTGCTCTCGAAGGAACTTCATGTTCTGAAAGAATGTGGAGGTCGGGGAATGTGCGCGACGTGCCATGTTTTTATTCAAGATGGCATGGATAGTTTATCAAAAGTCAGTCGTCGAGAACAACGAACTTTAGAGGTAATTACCACGGCTAAAGGCAACTCACGTCTGGCTTGTCAGGCTCATGTATTGGGAGAAGGAATTGTTGTTGAATTGCCTTCTGGGATGTATATTGATGCCATTGAAGATGTAGAGGCGTTAATTGGACGACGAGCAGAACAAGAACTTCTCCACCCCATTACAGGACAAGTTGTTGTGGAAGCCGGAAAACTAATTACCCGCTCGATTATTACTCAGTTACAAGAAACTCGTTTCCAAGTGGGTGAATATTTAGCTCGAACTCGTAACGCAAAAGATGATCAATAAGAATTAAGAATTAAGAATTAAGAATTAGGGAACAGAGAATCAAGTCAACAATTTATCCCCCTGCTTCCCCCATTCCCTCTTCACTGGTGACTGGTGACTGGTGACTGGTGACTGGTGACTGTCGTTCAGTAAAGCTGCCTTTT
>JBMDYE010000646.1:0-9631 GCA_048595135.1 Planktothrix sp.
GAAAGATCCCGCCCCTACGAAGGCGTGACTGATGACTGGGTACAGACGCGCCAAAAGCCTATCGGCATGGCTCCGCCCCGGCGCGTCTCTACTGACTGATGACTGATGACTGATGACTGATAACTGATAACTGATTACTGAAGGGGTTGGGGAATTGTCACAATTTGGAGTACCAGAAATTCCGTTATCCCTACAGTTGAGATCCTATCAAAAGCAAGCGGTCAATAACTGGTTTGCAAATCGGGGTCGGGGAACCTTAAAAATGGCAACGGGAAGCGGAAAAACCATTACTGCTTTAGCGATCGCAACCGAATTATATCATCAAATTAATTTACAGGCGTTAATCGTTGTTTGTCCCTATCGCCATTTAGTAACCCAATGGGCAAAAGAAGCAGAAAAGTTTAATTTAAAGCCGATTTTAGCCTTTGAAAGCGTTCATCAATGGCAACGACAACTTTCAACCGAATTGTATCAACTGCGTTCAGGTTATCAACCGTTTTTAACCTTAATTACCACTAACGCTACCTTAATTTCCGATTGGTTACAATCTCAACTGTGTTATTTTCCTGAAAAAACCTTAATTATTGGGGATGAAGCCCATAATTTAGGTAGTCCTAAACTAGAAGAAAGTTTACCCCGAAATATTGGATTAAGATTAGCACTTTCTGCTACCCCTGAACGTCATTTTGATGAAAAAGGCAGTGAGGCAATTTTTAACTATTTTGGGCCGGTTTTAAAACCGGAATTAACGTTAGCAGATGCGATTCGGCAAAAGGCATTAGTTCGGTATTTATATTATCCAATTTTAGTGGAATTAACGGAAACGGAAAGCCAAGAATATAAACGCTTAACCACTCGCATTGGTTGGGCGTTATGGGATAATGAACATTTTGAAACTAATGATACCGTTACAGCGTTATTAATGCAACGGGCGCGATTAGTAGGAACGGCAGTTAATAAATTAAATGCCCTACGACAGTTAATGAAAACGCGGTTAAATACCAGCCATACGTTATTTTATTGCGGGGATGGAACCGTTGATCAGTTAGAAGATGCTTCAACGCGACAACTAGAAGCAACCGTTGAATTATTAGGATCAGAATTAGGTTATCGGGTTAATACTTATACAGCAGAAACACCCTTATTAGAACGAGAAAAATTAAGGCGACAATTTGAACAGGGAGACTTACAAGGGTTAGTGGCGATTCGGTGTTTAGATGAAGGGGTTGATATTCCCGCCATTCAACACGCGGTTATCTTAGCTAGTAGTAGTAATCCTCGCCAATTTATTCAACGACGCGGCAGAATTTTGCGCCCCCATCCAGGCAAAGAACGGGCAACGTTATTTGATATGATTGTATTGCCTCCAGAGTTAGAACGAGACACCTTAGAAGTTGAACGAAATTTATTAAGAAAAGAGTTAAAACGGTTTTTAGAATTTGCCGATTTAGCCGATAATGCGGGGGAAGCAAGGATCAAATTACTTCACCTTCAAAAACGATATGGGTTATTAGATTTATAAGAGGATTTTCCGGTCATCCTATTTTCAATTTTACCCAAATCGTGTATAATTCAATACATCTAAACAGTCTCGTTAAAAGCTGGGAAAGCCATTTCTAGCGTAGGGGCAATTCATGAATTGCCTCTACAAACCGTTAAACTAAGGGGCGCGGTTGTTGACTGTGATGATCTGTCATCTCTTCTAAAACCGAAATAACTGTGCGATAATGTTTAAATATTCAGAAACTATTATTACGACTATTTCTAACTTTTTTGCAGAGAAAAAATCATCTAAATATGGTGATGAAATCAATGCAAAACCGACCGAAGATCCGATCTTGAGTGCTTCTCCTGAAGTCAGAGAAATTATTGAACGTGTGTTACAAGCAGAACGAGATAAATTATACATGAGAAATCCTCGTAATATTAATGATGATATTCTCAAGATTATTAAGGATGTTATCCAATGAAATTAATTTCGATTCAACTGTGTAACTTTCGTCAATTTTATGGAAAAACTCCGCTGATTAATTTTGCTAGTGGCGATCGCAACACTACTGTTATTCATGGGAATAATGGAGCCGGAAAAACAACCTTATTAAATGCGTTTACTTGGGTACTGTATGAAAAATATAGTGCTGCTTTTTCCACCTCGGAACATCTTGTTAATAAACGAGCTTTATATGAATCAGAACCCGGAAAATACATCGGATGTTGGGTGGAAGTAATCTTTGAACATGACTATAAACGGTATCTAGTTAAACGAATTTGTCGAGCTTGTAAAACAGGAACTAATATTGACCAAAAACCCAGTGAATTAAGGATGCAAGTGGCGGGGGAGGATGGACGTTGGGGATATCCACCCCATCCTCCAGAGGAAATTATTAACCGAATTTTACCGATAAGTTTACATCAATATTTCTTCTTTGATGGGGAGAGAATTGAACAAATTGTTAGGGATGAACGGAAAGCCGAAATTGCAGAAGCTACAAAAGAATTATTAGGGGTTGAAGTCTTAAATCGGGGAATTAAACATTTAGGGGAAGCGAGAAAGTCATTAGAAACAGATTTAAGTGCCATTGGGAATCCTGAAACGAAAAAGCTTTTACAAGACAAGAAAAAAGTTGAGCAGGAAATTGAACAACTCAGCCACCGCCAAAGCGAAATTATTCAAGAGTTAGAACATCAAGGGGAATTAAAACGAACCATTAGTAATCATTTAATGGAGTTAAGCGGTGCGGCGGAATTACAACAGTTACGAGACGAGTTAGAACGGAAACGAATTTCTCTCCAAGAAGAATTTTATCAAGCGAATGAAAATATTAAAAAAGCAATTTCTACAAAAGGGTACACCGTTTTAATTCCCGACTTAACAACTGAATTTAAAACCTTATTTTCAGGGTTACGGGAACGTGGCGAACTCAATACAGGAATTACCAAACAATTTGTTCAGAATTTATTAACCCGACAACAATGTATTTGTGGATCAGAATTAATTGAGGGAAATCACAGTTGCGAACAAGTTCAACAGTGGTTAGAAAAAGCGGGAACTGCGGATATTGATGAAATGGCAATTCGATTAAGTACCCAAGTGGATGAGCTAGAGAAACAAGCACCAGAATTTTGGGGAGAAATTGAGCGAAATAAGCTAAAAAATGAACAGCTTCGCGTAGATTTATCAGGAGTAGAAACCCAACTGGATGATATTAGAAAGAAGTTAATAAACTGTCCTGATGAAGATATTCAAAAGTTACAAAAACGCTTAGATATAACTGAAGAAAAAATTAATAATTTAAATCGAGAAATGGGATCTAATCAACAGGAAATTGAAAGTTTGAAAGCCTATATTGAAAACTTATCTAAA
This sequence comes from Planktothrix sp., assembly GCA_048595135.1. GTDB lineage: Bacteria > Cyanobacteriota > Cyanobacteriia > Cyanobacteriales > Microcoleaceae > JBMDYE01. The sequence goes on from JBMDYE010000646.1 coordinate 3,365, forward strand.
CAAATTGATAAGCAAAAAATGAATGAAATGAAACAACTGTTAGTGCAACGTCGCATTTCTGCGACCCAAGACGCGGTACAACGGTTAATAAAAGTCAAAGACCGCTTAGATCAACAGTTTCGCGCTCAGTTAGAATCGCGGGTTCAACGATTATTTGCTCAGATTTCTTTTACGCCTTATCTACCTAAATTAACGGAAAAATATGAATTAAAATTAATAGAAACCACCGCCAGAGAAGAATCTTTTGTTGCTGCTTCAACGGGAGAAAATCAAATTTTAAGCTTATCGTTTATTGGGGGAATTATTGAAGGGGTAAGAGAATGGAGTCAAAAAAACACCTTGATGGGGCCAGATAGTAGCACCTTTCCAATTGTGATGGATTCTCCTTTTGGCAGTTTAGATGAAATTTATCGTCGTCAAATTGCAAAAATTATTCCACAATTAGCGAATCAATTAGTAGTATTAGTAACAAAAACCCAATGGCGGGGAGAAGTTGCAGAAGAAATGGGAAAACGCATCGGTCGAGAATATGTTTTAGTTTATAATTCTCCAAAATCTGATTGTGAAGAAGATAGTATTGAATTAGGAGGAATTCGTTATCCGTTAGTTCAGCATAGTCCGAATGAGTTTGAATATACGGAAATTTTAGAAGTGGAATATGATTTTTAAGTCACCAAAACCCCGCTTTCTTAACAAAAGCCCAAAACCCCGGTTTCTTAAAGAAACCGGGGTTTTAATCACAACTATTAAAACTTAGTTTAAAAAAATTTACATTTATCCTTTGCGAGTCAAGGTACGCTTATAAATCCGCAGTTGAGATGAGAGGATAAAATGGACTATTTGACCGAGTGGACTGAAAGTGGTGTGGATCAGGAACTCACCGAACTTAATGTCATTCCTTTGCAGGGGTATCGTCCGTTAGATTATCTCCTCTATTCCGATACCCTTCCGAGATTAAATACAGGTCGTGTTTCTGACCCAATTTTGAAGCGATATCAACACCTTTATGCTGGAGGATGGTGGTGTTCTGGGATTGATATTTTAACCGGAAATCCTGATTTATGGGGATGTTTTAAACCGCTACAACCTCGTTCTACAGAACAGCAGAAATTAATTAAATATGAACATCCTCCGAACGCACCGACAGGCGTTTTTGCGCTAAGAATTTCTCAAAAAATCTGGCAACAAATTGCAGAACGATATCAAGTTAAAATTAAACCGGAAGATATTCAACTTCATCAACCAGATTTAGGATTTTGGCGATGGGTCATTCGCCATCCTGAACTGCCTTTATGTATTACTGAAGGTGCTAAGAAAGCAGGCGCATTATTAACGGCTGGATATGTAGCGATCGCCCTTCCTGGAATTCATAGCGGGTATCGAGTTCCTCGTGATCAAATGGGAAATCGGATCGGTAAATCAACGTTAATTCCCCAGTTGAAAAAACTAGCGGTTTCTAATCGAAAAGTTTATTTAGTCTTCGATCAAGATACTAAACCTAAAACGATTAAAGCCGTTGATTCTGCTATCAAACAAACGGGATATTTACTCGGACAAGCGGGATGTTCGGTTTATGTTGTTAACTGGAATCCCCAGTTAGGAAAAGGCGTTGATGATTTAATTGCTGATCACGGACAAGATTCTTTTGATCAAGCCTATCAAGCCGCAAGTTCCCTGGAAATTTGGAAAGCGTTTTCCTTTAATCGGTTAAATTATCCAACAGATATTCAGTATAATTCCCGTTATTTATCCTCAATTTCGATTCCAAAATCTGCTAAATTAATCGGGATTAAATCCCCAAAAGGAACTGGAAAAACCAAAGTCTTAGAAACCTTAGTTCAACAGGCGTTAGAACAGAAACAATGGGTATTAGTCATTGGTCATCGGGTGCGACTGGTGGAAGCGCTTTGTCAACGGTTTGGATTGCAATATTTAAAGTCCGAATTAGAAAAACCCGTTGCTGGGGTTGGGTATGGGTTATGTATTGACTCCCTCCATTCTGGTTCTAGCCTGAAATTTGCAGCAAAAAATTGGTCAAATGGATTAATTATTTTAGATGAAGTTGAACAAGTATTATGGCATGGGTTAAATTCAGAAACTTGCCAAAATCATCGAGTTTCTATCTTAAAATCCTTGAAAACCTTAATGCAAAATGTGTTAGGAGGAAAAGGGAAAGTTGCCGTTGCAGATGCCGATTTAAGTGATACGTCATTGGATTATTTAACCACGTTATCCGGGGTTAATTTACAACCCTTTATTATTCAAAATGACTGGAAACCAAAACCCGAAGAAGCTTGGACAATTTATAATTATTTGAGCAATACGCCAGATCAATTAGTAAAAGATTTAGAACAACATATTGCGGACGGGGGGAAACCGTTTGTTTGTTTATCAGCGCAAAAATTAGCGAGTCAATGGGGAACCCGCACCCTAGAAACTTACCTCAAAACCCAATTTCCTGATCGAAATATTCTCAGAATTGATTCTGAATCTTTAGCCGATCCAACCCATCCGGCTGTGGTGGGAATGCAAAGTATTAATGAAGCCTTAAAACAATATGATATTGTCTTAGCTTCCCCTTGTATTGAAACCGGAGTTAGTATTGAAATTAATCACCATTTTACCTCAGTTTGGGGCATTGCTCAAGGGGTACAATCGGAAAATTCAGTGCGGCAAGCGTTAGCGAGAATTAGAAGTAATATTCCTCGGTTTTTATGGGTAGCAAACCGAGGGTTTAATCAAGTTGGAAATGGTTCCACTTCGATTTCAACTTTATTAGGAAGTGGACATCGTTTAACCCGTTTAAATATTCGCCTGTTGCAACAATCGGATTTTGCTGGATTAGATGATTTAGAAATGGGATTTCAAGCAGAATCTCTATTATGTTGGGCGAAAATGGCAGTCCGATTTAATGCGGGAATGGATCGCTATCGAGAAACAATTTTAACCGCTTTAGCTACAGAAGGACATCAAATTATTGATGTTTCAGAAGTTGATCCGTCTAAAAAAATTTCGGTTAAAATTAATCCTTCTGAACGAGAATCATTAGACCGTCCAACGTTAAATGCTTTAATTTCAGCCGTTAAAGATCAAAATTATCAAGCGGAATGTTTGGCGATCATGGCTGCACCGAATTTAAGCGATCGCCAATATCATTACCTGCAAAAACAATTAGTAAAAACCCCAGAGGAACGACGTTCTCAACGGAAATATGAGTTAAAATTACGGTATGGAATTCCGGTCACTCCAGAGTTAATTGTTAAAGATGATCAAGGCTGGTATCAACAATTAAGATTGCATTATTTCCTAACCGTTGGTCGGTCTTATTTAATCGGTCGAGATGCTGCGATCGCCCGTCGATTAATGGAACAAGGAGAAGGCAGTATTTTCACTCCTGATTTTAACCGTTCTCAATTAGGTTCCGTAATTGGAATCATGGAATTATTAGGAATTTCTGCCTTAATTCAAAACCCAAACCGCGAGTTAAAAAATACTGACGCTGACTTACAACAAATAGCAGCAATGGCACTTAAAGATCGCACCGCTATTAAAACCATTGTGGGTATTGGACTCGCTAAAAATTCTAGCCCGATCATTATTTTACGGCGATTTTTAGATAAAATTGGTTATAGTTTAACCTGTATTCGCTGTGTGCGAGACGGAAAAACGCGAGTCCGAGTTTATCAAATTGTTGAACCTCAAGATGGTCGCAACCAAGTCTTTCAAGCTTGGTTACAATTAGAAGGTCAAGCTCCAGGTCAAGGAGAAGCAGGGTTAACGGAAAATTCCCGCAGTTCAACAGATTATTCTGTCAATAATCGGAAAAAACTTGACGATTATTTACAATTATCACTCGATTTTTCTGTATAATAAAAAAGTCGAGATTACTGCTGAAAAATGAACCCTTTATCAACTGTTCCCTTTCCCCCTCAAACCGTTACAAAAGTTGGAGTCATCGGAGGCGGACAGTTGGCGTGGATGATGGGGATGGAGGCGGAGTCGTTGGGGATTTCCCTCGTCCTCCAAACGCCCCACACCACCGATCCTGCGGTTCCTTTCGCTACCGATACGATTTTCGCCGCCATTGACGACGCCACCGCTACGGCTGAATTAGCAACGCGCTGCGATGTCATTACTTTCGAGAATGAATTTGTTGATTTAGACGCCTTATCTAAACTCGCAGAACAAGGCGTTTGTTTTCGTCCTCGCTTGCAAGCGTTAGCGTTATTATTAGATAAATACGATCAACTTTGTTATCTCCAAAAGATTAATTTACCTGTTCCTGAATTTCAAGCATTAACTCAGGAAGACCCCCCCGCTTTAGATCACAATTTAGGTTATCCGGTGGTATTAAAAGCGCGGCGATATGGTTATGATGGGCAGGGAACTTTTATTATTAAAAATCAAGAGGAATTAGAAACAACTTGGGCAAAATTTCACTATCCTCCCATGTTATTACAAAAATTTGTACCCTTTGAACGGGAATTAGCGGTCATTGCTGCCCGGTCTGTGGCGGGAGAAGTGGCAGTTTTTCCAGTGGTTGAAACCGTCCAAAAAAATCAAGTGTGTCATCGGGTAATTGCCCCTGCAAAGCTTCCTGAGACTGTAATTAAAAAAGCAGAAGCGATCGCCAAAACCCTCCTCAATCATTTACAAGTAATCGGTGTATTTGGGATTGAATTATTCTTAACATCAGACGGGGAATTATTAGTGAATGAAATTGCCCCCCGCACTCATAATTCCGGTCATTTTAGTTTAGATGCTTGTGAAACGTCCCAATTTAAACAACACTTAAAAGCCGTTTCAGGTTTACCGTTAGGAAGTCCGGCGTTAAAATGTTCTGGCGCTGTGATGGTGAATTTATTAGGGTTTGAAACTGCCCAAAGTGACTATTTAGAAAAACGTCAAAAAATCGCTGAAATTCCTAATTCATTTATTCATTGGTATGGCAAAACCGAATCCCGTCCCGGTCGAAAGTTAGGTCATGTAACCGTATTAATTAATACAGAAAATTCTGAAAAAATACAGGAAGAAGCTCAGGCGATCGCGGATCAAATTGAATTAATTTGGTATTCCTAGAATCTAGATATTGCAGCTTTTTAGGAGAATTTATGGCTTGGGAAAAAGGACAACAATTACAAAATGGAAAATATACCCTAGAGCAAAAAATTGGTGAGGGTGGGTTTGGAGTCACCTATCGCGCTAAAGATCATCAAGGGAAAATCGTTGTGATTAAAACCTTGAATAACGAGATTAAAAAACACCCTCAATTTTCTAAATTCCAGCAAGATTTTATTAATGAAGCGATTAGATTAGCAAAATGTAATCATCCCCATATTGTCAAAATTTATGAGGTCATTCAAGAAGACTCTCAATGGTGTATGGTGATGGAATACATCAATGGGGAAGACTTAGCAACAAAAGTTGAGAAAAACGGCATTTTGTCTGAACAAGAAGCGTTACAGTATATTCAACAAATTGGCGAAGCGTTAACGGTTGTTCATAATAATGGTTTATTGCATCGAGATATCAAACCCCATAATATTATGTTACGGTCTGATCGTCCCGAAGCGGTACTGATTGATTTTGGAATTGCGAGAGAATTTACCCCCAATTTAACCCAGAACCATACTCAATTTATATCTAATGGTTTTGCACCCATTGAACAGTATGATTTTAGAACAAAACGAGGCTGTTATACGGATGTTTATGCGTTAGCGGCAACGTTATATTGTCTGTTAACAGGAACTATCCCCACCTCAGCAACATTACGCGCACTGAATCTAACTTTAGATCCTCCTAAACAATTTAATTCTAAAATTAGCGATCGCGTCAATAATGCTATTTTAAAAGGCATGGAATTCAAACCCGAAAATCGTCCTCAAATTATTCAAGATTGGTTGAAATTATTTGAAAAACCACCACTATCCCAATCACCCATTTCTTATAAAAAATTAGAGGATTTATTAAGCCAGCAATCTTGGCAAGAAGCGGATCATGAAACCTTAATATTAATGTTAAAAATAGAGAACCGATAAACAGAAGGATGGTTAGATCTGGACGCGATTAAAACTTTTCCAGTAGAACATTTAAAAATCATTGATAAACTCTGGTTAAAATATAGCAATCAAAAATTTGGTTTTACCATTCAAAAACAAACTTGGGAACAGATTGGAGGAAACCCAGAATTAAGTTATAAACAATGGAAAAAACTGGGAGATTTATTAGGATGGAGAATAAATAAACATTGGGTTCTCTATGAAAAAT
>JBMDYE010000647.1:0-2374 GCA_048595135.1 Planktothrix sp.
GTGTGACTACGGAATTACTGGGTCGCCACAATTAGGACATCGCATTCATCATCAGTCTGCTTATAAGTTAAAGGTTATAACTTGTCTATGATTTTGTAAATCAGTGAAATTACGGAACTTTAATATTTTTTAATATTTCGGCATTTTGTTCTCGATAATCATCGTAACCATCCTCACTGGGGTCAAAATTATCGTAACGCATGGTCAGAATTCACCATAATCAGTTCTACTGACCTATTGCAACCTGCGAACAAAATTACGCAAATTTTCAAAAAATTTTTTAGAGGAGAAATTGTAGTGGGAGCGTCCCCGCTCCCTAGAATATACAGTACAGCTTACAATAACCCCCGATACCGAATAAATAACAAAATCGCCGCCCATGATCCTAACGCCACTTTAATCGCCACTAAAATATTTAATAAAGGCACAGCACCCCCACTAAACAACCCTCCTAACTCTCCATGGGGTAACTCATATCCTGCTAAAGTAACTACCGATAACACAATAAAAGCCAAAACCGAAATCTTTTCCCAATCTGCGGCTAAATACCGTTTATAAATCTTTTGCATCCACTCAGGAGAAGAGGTAATTGCCACCAAACCGATCGCCGTTCCCCCAGCCACTCCGGCTGCAAAACCACCCCCCGGACTGAGATGACCTCGAATTGCTAATTCAACCCCAACTAAGGCGCTAATCGTTGCCCCCAAACGGGCTAAAACAATCGAAGCTTCATCAGTAAATTGCTCAATTTTAGGGGCGGGTTTATCCGTCTTTAATAGGAAATAAACCCCCATAATCGCAATCGTAAATACGATGACTTCAAAAATTGTATCGTAAAGCCGATTTCTTAAAATAATAGCCGTTACCGCATTGGGAATTCCACTATCTTTAATAATCGATTCCACAATCGTTAAACTCGGTAAATCTCCAACGGGATTCGGCATCACTAAAAATTTAATATAAATCGCAATCACCGCTACAATATAAACCCATTTCATGAATGTTTCTCCCCCAATTCAGATAAATTAAAATAAGTTAAACGCGTGTCTACCGAAGACAATTGCGTTTGCATCACCTGATAAAGCCGTTGAATTCGAGTTAAGGTGTGATAACCTTGCGGTGTCTCATCACTCATACAAACCGCATGAATTTCTTTATCGATCAATGCTTGCTTTAACGCTTTCTCATCAGGATAGGAAACTAACTCCAAACGGAGATGATATTTGTTAAAAACCGTTTTAAACTGCTCCAATAGTTCGCTAAATTTCCCTACCTTTGCTTCTTTCTCTAAGTCTTCCAACACTCCCAAACGCACCACCAACGAGGAACGCACCGCCACCGCATAGAGGGTAATGGCTAACATTGTCCCCACCAAGGCTTCCGTTAAAGCAACGTCCGGCGCTCCCAATAGGATATAAAGTAAGGCTGCGATCGCCCCCAATATTCCCCGCACCACCAACGCATGATAAGGATTTTCCTGAAACACTAACATCGTCGCCGCTAAGGGGAGTAAAGACGCGATTATACTCACATAACTGTTGTCATTCATGATTCTTTCTCATTATTAGAACAGTAAGCCAACACATACCCCAACATCGTGTTCCACAACATCAGAGAAATCAGAGCTAAAATTAGGAACGGCCATTGTCTGGGAACTTTCACCAGCAACCCCAGAATAATCAGCATTGATCCCAGAGTATCGGCGATTGTTAGGGTATGGAGTTTGAATAAAACCGATCGCAAACCCAACAACGGTAAGGTTCCCCAAAACCAAAACACAATCCCGACACCAATCAATCCATAACCCAATCCGTCAATCATTGGTAATTGATCCTTTTCAGTAGTTGTGCAAGTAACATAAATCCGGCATTCCCCACACTAAGGATGATCACTCCCGCAACCCCAATCATCCAATCATCTCTTAAAACCGAGACGACGAGAATCATTATCGAACTCTTGGTGGCGATACTGGCAAACGCTAACATCTTTTCCCAGACACCATCCTCTTGCCAACACGCTTCATAAAGGGGAATCAACAATGCCACAATCATGGCAATTAATAACAAGTTCATGACAGTTTCCTCCGTTGTACCCGATGGACAGCAAACCATCCCTTGGAGTGGTATTTCAAAACAATGGTTTTTGGCGTAAAAGTAATTAGAAAAATATCTAAAAAGATCAGTCCGGGTGTCCGTTGGGGTTTGACTCTTTCCATAATGATCTCTTCCTCATTATGGGGACGAAAAATCATTTCAATCGCCTCCAGATACGCTTGGGGAATTGCAACTAAAATCTCCCCGAAAACCCGCAGCCAATCTGTTAATGCGGTGGGTGTTTTTTTAAGTCCGGGTATTAAAAACGCGATCGCCACCCC
>JBMDYE010000648.1:0-11567 GCA_048595135.1 Planktothrix sp.
CCGTTGAAACAAAAAAACTGCCGACCTCTGAGATCAGCAGTAAGCATGGATATGCTCCTTTTTTATGTAGAATCCCAATTCTATAGACTAAAAAATACTTTTTTTGCTCCCTGTCAAGATAAATCTTTAACTTTTTCCTAATTTTCCCAGAGGGGACAAGGGGAAAACTCTTTTCTTCTTCCTCCTTCCTACCTTCTTTCTACCTCCTGCCCTCTGCCTCCAGCAAAGCTGCCTTCTTAACTCGGTATCCAAAACATTCCTTTTACGCCGTTGGGGTCGGCGATGAAGCCTAAATGATGGTAGAAATTGACGGCTTTTGCTCCAGCGAATAAGGTGATATTGTCAATATTTTTTTGATGAAGTTGATCGAGGGTGTATTTAATTAAAGTTTTTCCTAATCCTTGATTTTGAAAATTTGGGTGAATCACAACATCCCAAAGAGTGGCATTAAACACATGATCGGAAATAGCACGAGCAAAACCAATCAGTTGTTTTTGATGGGTTGTAATGTACCACACAGAAACGATTAAAAAGCTATGTTCAAGGGCAATTTTCATTTGATCATGGGGACGAACCAACCAACCCACTAATTCAAATAATTCATTTAATTGATTAAGATCTAAATTGGGATCGGTACTAAAAATAATTTGTCCTGATTGAGGAGCAGAATTCCGGTGAATTTCTGAAATCGTCTCAACCACTCCTCGTTCATAATTGAGCCATTTTTTAGGGTTTTTTCGAGCTTGCTGATGCTGACGTTCAATCTGCTGTTCTAATTGATTAATTTTAGATAAAATTGTATTAAATTGATGCCAACCCGATAAATCGTTCGGATCAACTTCAATGACGATACCATAAATCATTAAAGCGGCAATTAAAAAATGCTTTTGGAGAAAAAAATCTCCTAAATTTAGCCATTTTTCTTTTTTATTTTGTAATAAATTTAAAATATTTTGATAGGAAATTGATTGTTTTGAATCTTGAATAATCTGGCGACAATAAGCCAAAGCCTCATTCACATTCCCGTGAAAATACTGTTCCAATGCTTCTCCTAATTTGGGATAAATCAGGGGGGCATCTTGCTCTTGAAAATTTTGGTGCAGTATACGAATACTTTGCCAATATTCGGGAATTGCTAGCTCGGTTTTTTGCAGTTGAACGAAAGCATCCCCTAAGTTACAGTATGACCAATGAAAATTCGGTTCTAATTGAATGGCTTTTTGATAAATAGAAACCGCTTCTTCCCATTCTTGGATTTTTAATAAAGCATTTCCTAGATTGTGATATGACCAAGAAAACGCTGGGTTAAGTTCAATGGCATGGCGATAATTTGCGATCGCATCTTGCCATTGTCCCAGTTGTAAAAAAATATCTGCTAAATGGTGATAGAACCAAGAACAAGACGGGTTAATTTCAATGGCATAACGATAGTTAGCGATCGCCTTTTGCCATTGTTGTTGCTGAAGATACAAACGAGCTAAATTTGCATACTTTTCAGCCGACTGTTGATCAGTTGAAATCGCGTTGAAAGATTGTTCTGGATTAACAGGTTCTTCTACCATATTCAGTTAATTAAACAGGTGCGTAAAGCACCCCTTCAAGCCGTTTTAACGCCAGATCAAGATCATCATTCATGACTTCAATATCAAATTCACTGGAGGCATTCATTTCTTCTTTTGCCCGCAGTAAACGACGGATAATCGAGTCTTCAGAATCTTGACCTCGGCTTCTTAAACGGCGTTCTAATTCATCCATTGAAGGGGGCATAATAAAAATCCGTAATGCCCCCGGAAATGTTTGTCGAATTTGTCTGGCTCCTTCTAACTCAATTTCTAATAAAACCGACTTTCCAGACTCCAGTTTGTCTTTAACCGTCATCAACGGTGTCCCATAATAATTCCCCGCAAATTCCGCCCATTCTAATAATTCGCCATTGGCGATCATCTCATGAAATTGATGACGGTCTACGAAATAATATTCGCGTCCGTTTAATTCTCCAGGACGAGGAGAACGGGTGGTTACAGAAACCGATAAATGCAAATCAGGATGACGTTTGAGTAAGGCACGAACTAACGTTCCTTTCCCAACCCCACTAGGGCCTGTCATGACAATTAATTGACCTTTGTTCATAGTATTTCTACTCAATTACCAGAAACGCTTAGACGGTTGGAATCAAAACACTGGGTAAACTGTGCGGGGTTCCTCGTTAAACCGGAGAAAAGTTTAACCCGTCAAAAGTTAAGCTCGCTTACCCAATAACGCCTTGAAAGTCAATAGATGACATCAAGAATCAGTTACAACAGCATCGGCTTAACTTAATCATATTCTTATGGTATCCCTCTGGGAACTAATAGGAAATAAATACTTAATCATCCCGGGTGTGACCATCTTTGCTAATGACGAACCGATGAGCAACGGTTTCCGGTTGAATTGCGGAGAGAATAATATGACTTGAATCTGTGATGATCACCGCCCTAGTTCTGCGTCCATAGGTGGCATCAATCAGTTGACCGCGATCGCGAGCATCAGTAATAATCCGCTTAATCGGAGCAGACTCAGGACTCACAATGGCAATTACCCGATTCGCCGAGACAATGTTACCAAAACCAATATTGATTAACTGAATATCCATAACAACTCAAGAGATAGGGTTTGCCAAGGTTTTTGCCCTTTATCTAATCATAGTTACAATTTTTGGGAGTTACAACTCATAAACGGGTAAAAAACCTTGTTTTTTCAAGCCTTGAGCTTATATTTTAGGATTCTCTTCTGGGTAAAGAAATCTATTTTCGATCAGAAGAGTTTGCTTCAATAAAAAATGAATATCCATTTAATCTGATCGATTAAGCTCTCCCCGATCTCAACGGATTAAATGCTTTTATTTAATCAAGCTAAGTACATTTACTTACCCAGATTAAGTGATGGTCATTGTGAAAAAGTTCTCTTACGATAAATTTAAGACCCATCTAATCAAGAGCATTATTAACAGTTAGATTTTGGAGAATCGGTGATGAAATTCAAGAAATCTTTGTTAACCGCTTTGTTAACAACAACAGGTTTATACCTGAGTACAACCAGTGCAAATGCCTTTACCTTGGGCGGTCATATCACCTCAGAAGGAAATGCGGCTGATCTCGCTTATAATGCCTTATTTCCAGGTAATAATTCAGAACCTCATACCGCATTTGTGGCAGAAAGTCGGTTTGGGGATTTAGGGGGAGCCGCAGAAAAAGAGTTCAAAATTTTTGATCATCAAGGAAGTCCCAGTGATGAAGTAAATTTTGCTTGGGAAAATGGAAAATCCTACGATTTTAAGTTAGAATTTTTAGGGGCATTGGGATGGACATATAGTTTATTTGACTCCGTTAGCAATAGCTTATTAACCTCCGTTTCAGGACAATTTGATAAGGCGTTTGATACCCTATTTATTCGGACGCGTGCGGTAAAAGATACGAGTATTGTGGTTGATAATTTATTTTTAGATGGGGTTGAAGTCGGTGATCAATCTCAAGTCAGTGGAGTAGCTGGAGATTTTGGGATTGATTATCTCCGGATTAATGATGTTTTGAATCCCTTTGTTCTGACGGGTACTTCTACCATGAGTTGGACGGGAATTCAAAACCCCTTACGGTCGCAACTCGCCTATCAAATTAAAGTAGTTGATTTAGAATCCGTTCCCGAACCCACTTTAGTCGTTGGTTTAGGACTCGGTGCATTAGCCATGAGCCGTTTACGCCGTCGTCAATCCTTGAATACTTAAAAATCCCGGTTTCTCTCCTGGTAAGCATTGATCCAAAATGATTAGCACTGTCATTGGTGAAGGTCGCGATCGCGGAATGAAGAATATAGCCCTGATCAGTCGGCAATTGATTGGGTTTGACTGCTTATAGCGTTCGGTTGTTCAACTGAGTTTTTGGGTCAGTTTTCAGTCATTCGGTTTCTCAAAACCTATCATTTTTTTAACCAATAAAACCAAGTTTGGTTATCAAAATGCGGGAAGTGTTTTTACTGGTCATTAAAGCTGCTTCTTCCTCCCTTAGAATCGGATTCAGTTTAAGTTTTACTTAATTTGAATCCAGGAAGCAGCTTTTTTTGTGATCCTTAAAGGTTCATTTCTGGCAAATTCAGCAAAACTCAATTTGATCAGTTTGTGTTAAGCTGACAGGTGTTCTCTGCCTGTTAGGTGCTTATGAAAGCTGTTATCATTAACCAATATGGAGCGCCGGATGTTCTGCGCTATCAGGACGTTTCTACCCCTACGATTAAGCCGGATCAGTTATTAGTTAAAATTCATGCAAGTAGTGTTAACCCCGTTGATTGGAAAATTAGACAGGGACAATTGCAATTATTATCCGGTTATAATTTCCCGAAAGTTTTAGGATCAGATTTAGCAGGAGAAGTAGTTGAAGTGGGGGGACAAGTCACTCGTTTTCGTCCCGGTGATCAAATTTATACCTTCCTCAACCCGTTATTTGGCGGTGCTTATGCGGAATATGCCGCTGTCCCGGAAGCCATTGCCGCCCATAAACCGCAAAATATGACCTACGCAGAAGCGGCAGCAGTTCCCATTGCAGGATTAACAGCATTACAAGGATTATTAGATTTAGGTCAACTCCGACCTGGACAAAAAGTATTAATTAATGGCGCTTCCGGTGGAGTGGGAAGCTATGGGGTGCAAATTGCAAAAACGATGCAAGCGGAAGTAACCGGAGTTTGCAGTACACCGAATTTAGAAGTTGTAAAACGGTTGGGGGCAGATTTCGTAATTGACTACACGGAAATTGATTTTACCCTACAAAATATTCAATATGATCTGATTTTTGATGCGGTGGGGAAACAGTCATTTTTTGGTTGTCAAAAGGTGTTAAAACCGGATGGAATTTATATTTCAACGTTACCCACACCCGATACAATGACGGCGACTTTCCAAACGTTATTTTTCTCTAAGCAAAAGTTTAAATTAGTTTTAGCTCAACCGTTACGTCGAGATTTAGATGCGTTAAAAGAATGGATTGAAGCGGGTAAAATTCAATCAATTATTGACAGTAGTTATCCGTTATCAGAATTAACTCAAGCCCATACCCGCAGTGAAACCGGACGCGCCGTTGGGAAAATTGTGATCACCGTTAATGAAGGGTTACAAACCATTAATATTGAATAAACAGTAGAGACGCGCCATGGCGCGTCTCTACAGATTATAGGGTTTCAATACAATCGGGTTGATCGTAAGTTGGACGATTGACTTTTAAACTAACGGGATTAACCGTTAATTGTGGAGTGATTTGCAGTAAAGATAAAATTTCTTCGGGTTGATTTAAACTCGGATTAAGCCAATCAGAATAAACTTCAGCCGCTAAAATAACAGGCATTCGATGATGAACGGGGTGAACGCTTTCGTTAGCTTCAGTCGTTAAAATTGTGCAGGAAATTTTATCATTTCCATCCGGCGATTTCCAACTGTCCCAGAGTCCGGCAAAAGCAAAAGGCGATCGCTCGTTTAAACTAAAATAATAGGGTTGCTTTGTTTTTCCCTCTGTTTTCCATTCATAAAATCCATCGGCTAAAATTAAACAGCGTTGATGACGAAACGCTTTTCTAAAGGCTGGTTTTTCCGTAACGGTTTCTACCCTAGCGTTAATTAATTTTGAACCCATGGTTACATCTTTTGACCAAAAGGGAATTAACCCCCATTTCATCCATTGAAATTGTCGGGTTTGTTGTTCTGAAGGATTCCAAATTGTTGCAATCTCTTGAGTGGGTGCAATATTATAGCGAGGGGGAATATCAGGAGGGTCTGGTAAATTAAATTGTTCAGCAATCATTTCTCCTGAAGTCGTTAAAGTAAAGCGTCCACACATGATGAAACTTCCTATTTTAAGCCTTATTCTTAAGTAGAGACGTTGCATACAACGTCTCTACAATTTTAATGAGTAAAACTTAATCCGACTTGACGAGCAGAAACAATATAACGAAAGATATATTCAGCGAGTTCAACATGATTTTCTGCTGCTTCGGGAGAATTTGCCCAGACCGTTACACCATGATTCCGAATTAACAAAGCCGGAACATCAGGAGAAGTTTGTTTAAAGCGAGTGATAATTTCCTCAGCAATTCGAGGCACCTCTAAATAATTATTAAAAACAGGCATATAAACTTTCGGGTCTTCTTGCCAAATCCCTAACCCTTTTAACATTTCAATCGGAGGTAAGGGTAATTTTTCATGATCAATAAAATTAGAGACTAATTTCGCTTCCACTGAATGAACATGATAACAAGCTTGAGCTTCTGGAAACAAGGAATAAATCGCTTGATGAATACTCGTTTCTGCCGAAGGTTTATTCTGGGAATTGGGATTTTCTAACACTTCCCCGGCTACAGAAATTCTCACAAAATCCGTTTCGTTTAATTTCCCTTTTTGTTTCCCACTGGCCGTAATCCAAAAACTTCCATCAGGAACCCGCGCCGACAAATTGCCCGCAGTTCCCGCCATCCAACCGAGTTGATAAAATTGCCGAGACGCATGAATTAAAGCTTGACGAGGATCAGACATAATGAATTAAGAATTAAGAATTAAGAATTAAGAATTAAGAGGGAATTTTCTCGTTGCTAGGTTCAACCTAGCAATGTCAAGTTGCAGGCTCCGCCTGCTGTGACGATTATGAAGGCAGAGCCTTCAATAACGGGTTTCCAGGTTGAACCTTGAAACCAGTGAAATTTCTTCCTCTGCTCCCCCTACTCCCTCCGCTCCCTCCGCCTCCCCCGCTCCCTCCGCTCCCCCTGCTTCCCCTGCTCCCTTGTCCCTTCTTTTAGTGGCTCCATTTCTCCAGCGCCCGCCGCAGGGGACTTTCGGGTAAGGTTTCCAGATCAAAGGGTTGATCCGGTTGATACCACTCTAAAGCTTGGAAGAACGCTTGAACACCCGCACCAGGGCCATCGGGATGATCCATAATTCCGGTTCCGGCGTTGAGAATCACGTCTGGCCCATAATCGCTTAAGGCTTTGGGAACAATACCAGGGTGGATTCCCGCCGAGGGGACGGGGAAAACGCCCCGCGATCGCAAATTATCTCTAATTTTCTGTTCTTCGGTCGGATCAAAGGGTAAACTCCCATAATGGGCGGGATATAACACCGCATCAGCCCCCCCATAGGCCATTAAGGTTCCCAGCACGACGGAATAGGAAAAACCCGTATCCGTAGAAGCACATAACGCCCCCGCTAAGGCAGGATGGGCAAAAATTGGAACGTTAATCTCAGGATCAGCCGCTAAGGCTTCTAAAACAGAAAAACCGTAGGTTAGGACATTTAATAATAAAGCATTGGCTCCTTGATTGACTAAAATTTTGGCTTTTTCTAATAAGGTGTGGGCAGTTCCCGTGACATTCACCGCATATAAAACCGTGCGTCCCGTTTCTTGTTTAATGCGGTCTATAATCGGACGACAAGCGTTTAATCGTTCTAAGGTGGGAGCGGTGTCTAAATCCCCCATAATTTCATCATCTTTAATAATATCTAATCCGGCGGTTGCCACTTGTTCAAAGATGGCTCCATGATCAATCGCTGATAATCCTAAAGCAGGTTTAAAAATAGCCATAATTAAAGGGCGATCAAACACTTGCAATTGTTCTCTAATTCCTTTAATTCCAAATTGAGGAAATCGCCCATATTTTTCGGGTAATCTAACAGCAATAACTTTGCCAACGCCTGCCATTGAATATTTACCAAAAATCATGGTTAATAAACTGGCAATATCGTTTTCAACGTTAATTTCTGGGAAACGAACGGTGGCAATACTATCGCCTTGTGCGTCGGTTTGAACGTTAATAACTTCTGCTAAATGCGATCGCAAACTGTCTTCTCGATGGCTAAATCGTTCATCCCAACTTCCGGCGGTTTGTCCAATGGCAATCACTTTCGCCTGACGAAACGCATCAACGTGAGGGGGAAAACGATAATCAACTTCAATAGTCATCTTTTTTTTACAGCGATGAGTGAGGGACACCCTAAAACGTAATATGAAATCTTGAATTGTTTGCTACACATCCGCGTCTTCTGTAGAGACAAGCAATGAAGCGTCTCTACATAGAATTTACGGATCATCTGTAGCACCGATTAAAGGATGGAATATCAGGAAAAAGGAATTTTTTTCTGTTTTCCTCTTTCCTGATTCCTGGATAATGATCCTAATTCAAAACAAGGGATTTATTCGGTCTTCTGGAGAAAATTTTAATTTCTGTATTCGTATAATCGGGTGTCCAACCTTCCGTTGTGGTGAAATAACGAACGGCTTTAATGCGTCGAGTTTCGGTTAAATAAAACCAATGTTCGGTTCCCGCCGGAACGTTAATATATTCTTCCGGTTGTACCAATAATTCCACTTGAGTTCCATCGGGACGAATAAAGCCAAACACGCCTTCGCCATCAATAATATAGCGAACTTCATCATCCGCATGGATGTGACATTGTTCAAATTTCTTTAATAACGTTTCTAAATTGGGGATATCAGGATGTAAGGCAATTAAATCGCGGGATTCATACCCTGCGGTTTGTTTTAATTCTTCAAAATACTGATCTAACCCTTGCAAAACTTGCTCTTTTTCCGTATCGTCTAAAGCAGGTTTATTGAGCAGTTGACGGAATTCTGGATCAGTGCCAACGGGCCATCGATTTAAGTGAATGTTGAGACTGGCTAATTCCCGACGAATATCATCTAATTCTGTGTAGGTTGTGCCGTCTTCTAAATACAAAACTGCCATCTTTCACCTCTTTCGGATCGAGCGTTATTGTCACAATCTTTAATTATAACAAAAAAAGTAGGATGGGCTGCGCCCATCATTGATTTATTCTAAATTATTTACAATCCTTAACTCAACGATTCCAAAAACGCTTGCACACTGCCATCGGGATTAAAAACCACGCGAATTTTAGCGGTTTTCCCATCAGCTATTGCAGACACAAACGGTTGACCAATCTTCGGAAAAATGACCTGTTGTTGACGATTAATGGCAGGTTGTCCAATGGGGATTATACTCTGCACAGAACCATCGGAATTAATGTTTAAACTATATTGTAAAGTCCGCCTTAAATTTTTCGGAGGATACCAGATTTTTTGAAAATAATTTCGGACTTCTGCGACTTGTGGAATTTGATCAAATAAGGTGGTATTCTGGGGACGAGTTGCCGCAATACTGGGGGGACGTTTATCCAGTTGAGCTAAATAATTTTCTGAATTTTGCTCAGAATTTTCGGCTGAATTACTATCAGGAGAAGGCACATTAATTTCAACGGGCGGTTCAGCATTTTTTAATTGCGGTAATTCAATGGTTTGGGGTGCAAAAACCACAGGCGGAGACGCTGGGGCGGCTTGGGGTTGGGAAGTGGCTAAAGGTGGGGGAGGTGGAGGCGGAGGTGGAGGCGGAGGCGGCGCGGTTGAAATATTATCATCTTCGGGAATAATAATTAACCCCTCGCTTCCCGGGATGGGTTCGAGTATCGGTTCTCCGGCTGGGGGCGTTGTCGCAGGGGGAAACAACGGGGGGGGAACTGGAAGGGGGGCGGTGTTGACGGTTGGTAAGTTTGGGGCAACTTTCACCTGGGCGGGAGGCGGCGCCGTGGGGACGGGAAGGGGGGCTAAGGTGGGAGGGGTGGCGGGAACTAAGTTAGGGGGCGGAATTTGGACGGGGGCGGTGGTTTGGCTGGCCGTTTGGGTTGGGGGTTGGCGATACAGGTTAATCAGTCGAATGAGTCCCGTTAAACATCCGGTTGAAATAATAATAAATAAAGCGGTTTTTAACCATTGGGGTGTAGTTTTTTCAACGGATTTTAGATAAGGCAGATCATCGGCTTCGGCTCGATATTCGTCTAAAGCCGTTGCCAGATCAAATAATTGTAAAGCACTGAGATGAACAAAGGAATCCGGTTGATTAGAAGTTAAGGTTCCTAAGAATAAATCATGATATAATAAGCCATCCGGTTTAACTTTAATTTCCGGTTCTTTTTCATCAAATAATAGAAAACCTGGCGTTTGATGGGTGGAAGATTTTAAGGAAAGATTATCAAATTTTGGGTTAGCATTTTGGGAAAAACTGAGGAAATTTTGGATATAATTTTTAATAACATGGGAGAGAGTTTCGAGTTGAGTGCGATCGCCTTCTATCGTAATATGATCGCTTTCGGGTAAACGGGGATCATCTAAACAAAGTTTAAATTTTAACTGCTTGATAATCGGTTGTTTTTTGAGGTGAGACAACCAAGAACGTTTGGCGGCAACTTCTAACGTACAAGTGGGCGGAGTATAACGTCGAATAATCATAGTTGTAAAAGCGCTAACCACAACGATTGATGACTCTCAGGCTTGCTGTAAAATAATAAATCAATCAGCAACTTAACGGCTAAGGTATCTAGGTTAGCAGGTGTTAGGGGTTTTGTGGAGAACAGTTGTTGATAACTTTCGTTAAAGGTATCGAGATATTCCCGCAGGAGTGTAACTTGACGAAAATCACTATTTTGTTGTGCCATTTGTTCCACTAACCCTAATGCTCGGCGAATTAAGGCTTGATCTTGTTGAGCAATATAGCAAATAGTTAAAACCAGCGATCGGACTTGCTCAACGGTTAAGGGGTGCTGGACGGATGATTGCTCAAATACGGTGGTTTGCTCAGGAACAGGACTGCTTAATTTAAGTAACGTTCCCACCTGCAAAATGGTTTCTAACGGAACTCCTGTTAACGCTTCAATGGCTAACAAGATAAGCTGAAGTTGAACCGTCATTTTTCCTAACTGGTTCGTTTCGGGTTCTGGTTCTAAAGTTAAGTTGTTCCAGTTGGGAAATTGATGTTTTTTAGGGGGGGAAGAAACCATAAGAGCAGGAATTTATCAGGATTTAAGAATTGACTAAGTAAGCAATTGTAACACCAATCCCGCCATCATTTTGGGGAGCTAATTCAAACCGTTCAACAAGGGGATGTTTGTCTAAAAATTCATGGACTCCTTTTCGCAATTGTCCTGTTCCTTT
Organism: Planktothrix sp.; assembly: GCA_048595135.1. Taxonomy (GTDB): domain Bacteria; phylum Cyanobacteriota; class Cyanobacteriia; order Cyanobacteriales; family Microcoleaceae; genus JBMDYE01. Next base: position 11,013 of record JBMDYE010000648.1, read on the forward strand.
CCCGTGAATAATCCAAACTGCACCAAAATCATGAATTTGACCCAAAGCATGATCGAGTTCAATTTCTGCTTCAGAAATGCGCTTTCCTCTGAGATCAATTGTATTTTTAGAAGTCCGAACAATCGGTCTTTCGGCGGGTTTCGGCGGTTCTTTTTGGGGAGTTGGTTCTTTCCGAGGCGGAGGCGGCAGATCCGGTTTTTGACCGTCTAAGGATTCAATTTCTGCTAACCCAACCGTCATTTTCATTAACCCAAATCGTACCGTAATCTCACCATTAGAAGCGGGTTCACTTAACACTTCGGCGGTTTGATTAAAGCGAGGAATCCGAATGCGATCGCCCACTTTCGGACTAAACCCAGGTTTCGGTTTTGGGGGTTCTTTTCGAGAGGGTAAATACGCCTCAGCAATTTGATTTAAAGCTTGGGTGGCTTTATGAGCATCTTGGGCGGTGGGAGTGCCTTGCTGTAAGCGACGAATCACTTTTGCAATTTCTGATTTTGCTTGCAGTAATGCCTCTTGAACTGCCTGTTCCTGGGCTTGTTTTAACTGTCGTTC
>JBMDYE010000649.1:0-1648 GCA_048595135.1 Planktothrix sp.
TTGTTCACATTTTTCAACATTATAGAAAGATGCGATCACAGGTTGACCTGGATATAAATAACTAACAGCGAGTAGATAAAGATAGGCTTGCCTTGAGTCAATACCAGAATGACCCGTTTTAAAGTCTAAAATGTGTAATGTTCCATTTGCTTCTTCAAAAATACAATCAATGGCAGCAAAGAAGTTAAACCAGTAATTCCCATGTTTTATCAAAATAGGTTCAGGATAACCTTCATCGCCTCGATTTAGCTTAATAATTTTTTTGCCAGCTAGGATGGGATTTTGGTAATAGTTGTTCAGGATAGTTTTAACTCGTTCCCGAACTAAACTAGATTGTAGATTAAGTTTAATGATTTCAGCAATTTGCTCAACTCCATCAACACTAGACAACAGTTGTCGATTCTGATGAACTTCATAAATACCTTGTTGCGCCAAGAGACCAATTCGCTGCGGTATACTGTCTTGGTTTACTAAAGGTTCAATTCCCGGTTCTCGTTTTTTCGCTCTAGAAAAACCTCGTTTCATATCACAGTGAAATTGCTCTTGGCCAAAGGGTGGCTCAAATTCGAGCCAAATTCTATAACTGGCATAGGGACGCCATACTTTGTTCATTGGTTTAACCCTCCATTCGGAGGGTGCTAAAGAATTCATTTTGTTAAAATTTCTTGAATGGCTGTTTTAGCTCTCATCGATTTTGAGATACCTGTTTGATCAGCTTGTTCAAGAATTTGTAACCCTTCTAGCATTTTTTGAGCAGCTTCTTTCAATTGCGGATGACGGCTACATCTCTGAACCTCCTGAAGCAGCACAGATAGAGGTCTACCAATGGATAAGCATAGTTGATCGGGGTTTGAGGATTGCCTTTTCATAGTTAGACTTGGAGGTTAAGTTGATTCTACTGCTATGTTGTCTAAATTGGTCAACTTGAACAACAAACTCAGATTAACCCGTATTGAAGATAAAGTCAAGATAGAGTAAAATTTTTTTATTATGAGGTACTTTAGCCGTGAGCGAGACGTTTGGTAAGCTGATTCGTCAAGCCCGAAAACAGAAAGAATATAGTCAGCGTGAACTGGCAAAGATGATTAAGGTTGATTACACCTATCTGTCTAAACTGGAGAATGATCACGCTGGCTATCCTCCCAGTGAGGATGTGATTGAGGCATTAGCCCATCATTTAGATTTGATGGATCGCATTAATGACCTCAAACGGCTTGCAGGGCGAATTACGCCAGAAGATGCTCAGGCGTTTGAAGAATTGCTCAGAAAGTATCAGCAAATGCCTGCTTTGCTGCGACGGATGCGAGATGAACCAGAATTTGCTCAAAAGATCCTGCGGGAAACAACACAATCAAAGGGTGAGGAGTAGTTCAGTTGAGTGTTATTAAACCTTATCGACGCTTATCAAAACAGGAAATTGAAGCTCAAGCTGTTAGTGTTCTTAAGCGGGTACAGGAAAAACGGACACGCCCTCTCAAATGGCCGATAGATGCAGGCTCTATTGCTGAAACATTGGGATTAGATATGGATTGTGGCAATATTCCTGCTGATCAACAAGGGGAAATTGCCGCGATGATTTTACCCACTGAACGAAAAATTATCTTAAATGAGAGGAGCGTAGCAAAGCCTAAAGGATTTGAAGAATCCT
>JBMDYE010000650.1:0-2910 GCA_048595135.1 Planktothrix sp.
TAAAAAGAGAAGATTTTAGTTAAAAAATGGCAATCAATTAATAGTTATGAAGCGGCAATAAAAGGATCTAAAAAACATCAATATTTACAGGAAGAAGCATTAGCTTATGAACAAGCCGGAGAATTTTATTTACAACAAGGAATGACGGATATTGCCCAACTTTATCTGACGAAAGCTTATTATGCCTATGTGCGTTGGCAGGCGGGGGCAAAAGTCAAAGCCATGGAACTGCGATATCCTTATCTGTGTGTACAACCCGATTTAACATTTACTGAACCCAGCACAATTGCTTCGACGACAGGACGAACCTCTAATTTAAATTTAGATTTAACCAGTATTTTAAAAGCTTATCAAGCGTTATCTGAAGAAATTGTTTTAGAAAAATTATTAGAAAAAATGATGAGAATCGTCCTAGAAAATGCCGGAGCAGAAAAAGGATATTTAATTTTACCAGAGGGATTTTTATCGGGTGAAACCACTGGAGAAACCCAAGAGCAAAACTGGGTCATCGAAGCAGCCGGAATGACTGCAACGGATGAAATTACAATTTTACAATCTATCCCTCTCAATTCAAGGTCATCAAGTGCGTTAAAAGTTTCTGAGGGAATTATTAATTATGTAATTCATAAACAAGAAAGTTTAGTGTTAGAGGATGCCGTTCAGGATAGCAATTTTATTCATGATGCTTACATTATTCAATATCAACCCAAATCGATCTTGTGTACGCCTTTAATTTCTCAAGGAAAACTGAAAGGAATTTTGTATTTAGAAAATAACTTAATCACAGGTGCATTTACCTCGCAACAAATTCATGTCTTAAATTGGCTCTCCACGCAGATTGCCATTTCCTTAGAAAATGCCAACTTGTATAACCACTTAGAACAAAAAGTACAGGAACGAACCGTAGAATTACAGGCAGAAATTTTAGAACGGAAACGGGCGGAGGAAGAAGCACAGGCAGCTAATCAAGCGAAAGGGATTTTTATGGCAAATATGAGTCATGAATTGAGAACGCCTTTGAATACGATTTTAGGATTTTCCCATTTACTGAGCCGCAGTTCTAATTTATCCAAAGAGGAGCGAGAAAATTTAGGGATTATTAGCCGCAGTGGGGAACATTTACTGCTGCTCATTAATAATGTTTTAGATTTATCTAAAATTGAAGCCAAACGCCTTACCCTCAATGTCAGCAATTTTGATCTTTATCAACTGATTAATCATTTAGAAGAAATGTTTCAGTTAAAAGCGGATGATAAAAGACTTCAATTGATTGTTGAATATAGTCTTAATGTTCCCCAATATATTCAAGCTGATGCCTTGAAATTACGACAAGTGTTGATTAATCTCCTCAATAATGCTTTAAAATTTACTGAAGAAGGGGGGGTTTCTTTACGGGTTGGACAGTTAACTCACAAAACAAGTGATCATCCATCTTGTTGTTATTTACGATTTGAAGTGGAAGATACTGGCCCCGGAATTCCCGCTTATGAATTAGATCAATTATTCCAAGCTTTTGTTCAAACTCAACTGGGTCAAAAATTTCAAGAAGGAACGGGTTTAGGATTATCGATTAGTCAAGAGTTTGTGCGGTTAATGGGAGGGGAACTCACCGTTAAAAGCCAGGTCGGAAAAGGCACAATTTTTCAGTTTGAAATTCCCGTTTATCCCGTTCACCCAGATGATATTCAGCCTGAACAATCTCCTCGCCAAATTATTGCTTTAGAACTGGGTCAACCGGAGTATCGGATTTTGATTGTGGATGATAAATGGAGCAACCGTCAACTTTTAATTCGACTATTGAACCCGCTAGGATTTAAACTACAAGAGGCGAGTAATGGTCAAGAAGCGGTGGAAATTTGGCGAGAGTGGCATCCGCACTTAATTTGGATGGATATGCGAATGCCGGTGATGGATGGTTACGAGGCAACAAAATTGATTAAAGCTACCACTCAAGGTCAAGCCACTGCCATTATTGCCTTAACGGCCAGTACCTTGGAAGAAGAACGGGCGGTGGCGCTGTCTTCTGGATGTGATGACTTTGTGCGTAAACCTTTTCGCGACCAGATGATTTTAGAGAAAATGGCGCAGCATATTGGAGTACGTTATGTTTATGAACAGAACCCTCCCCCAGCACCCCCAGCCTGCGAGGTGCGACTCCCTGAACTAAATCCTGAGATGTTTGCCAACGTTGCCAGTGATTGGATGACCCAGTTACATCAAGCTGCCAAAGCGGTTAATAGTAAACAAATTTTCAAGTTGATTGAGCAATTACCCCTTGAATCCCACATGATTGCAGAGGCGCTACGGGGGAAAGTGAATCAATTTGCGTTTGAAGAAATCGTTGAGTTAAGTGCTAGGGTGCTAAAGGGGAAGAATGAAACTGATTAAAATTTTCAATCAAGTGCGAGGTTATCCTTAAAGGGCGGAATGTGGAATGAATAATTCTCAACCAGATAGCCAAAAAGCCAATATTTTAATTGTTGATGATACACCGGACAATTTGTATCTCTTATCAGCAATGTTATCTCAACAGGGTTATGACGTTCGGTGTGTAATTAATGGTTCCGCAGCGATTATGGGGGCAATGGCTGACCCTCCTGATTTAATTTTACTTGATATTAAAATGCCGCAAATGAGCGGGTATGAAGTATGTGAACGGTTAAAATCTGAGGAAAAAACCCGTGATATTCCCGTTATTTTTTTAAGTGCATTAAACGAAGTTTTTGATAAAATTCAAGCCTTTGAAGCGGGGGGAGTGGATTATATTACTAAGCCTTTTGAAATTCGAGAAGTGTTAGTCAGGATTAAAAATCAACTGAATTTACAAGCCGCTAAAGCCGAAATTCAACAACTCAATACAGAACTGGAAAACCGGGTTAGAGAACGAACCAAAGAACTCGAAACAGCGAA
>JBMDYE010000651.1:0-2199 GCA_048595135.1 Planktothrix sp.
TGACTGAACGTGAAGCGTAGTCAACATAGCGATCGTCTTCGTTTAATTGATCTTTAAATTTTTCTACCCAAAATAAGTATCAGTTGATTTAGGTTTGAACCCGAATTTAACTTGATATTATTACTAATACTCAAGCCAAACTATAAAATCCGGTAACTTCTAAAAAAAGCCAACTTTTCCGACCCTAGAGATCCGACTTTAGCCTATTGACAGAGACAGGGGAGACGAAGGATGATATTTTAACAATGAAATTTGGAAAAGCTCATGTAGTTTTGTGAAGCCAATTTTTCTTAGCTCTACAAGATTATTTGGTGCATTTTACGATTCAATCTAGTTTCAATTTTATTGAAGAAAGCTTTGCTCAGGCTTAACTCAAGATCAATCGATAGAGAAAATTTTGGGGATGATAAATCTTAGTGTAAGAGCTAAGGTTAAGTATTTATGTCTTGGGATACAAGAGATTGAGTTGAGCAGCCCACTCGAAATTTATTTGCATCTAATACTCGGACTGGGAAAATTAATCCCGATTTTTCAGGAAACTAGAAGTCTACTTCTAGCTGCCAAACAACGCAAGCAACTTCACACAATCCTAAATCAATCCAGTGCTAAAAAAGCACTAATCATCAACTGAACATGATGAAAAACAGTTTGACTGGTCAAAACTTAAACCACACCCAGATACTTATGTTATCTTGCCATTTAGCTCCTCATCGTCGCCATCTATCTAAAGATATAGATTTAGATTTTGGGGAAGAAGAACTGATCCTATTAAAACGTCTTTCTTTAGGCGATGACAATGCCTTTTGGCAATTATGGCAACAACATCAAAAATACCTGTATCATCGTTGTCTAAGTTGGATGGGAGGAAATCCGATTGAGGCTGAAGAAGCACTCAGTCTAGCCATGTTAAAAGCCAGAGATAAATTACCAAACTCTGCCAACAAAATTACAAATTTCCGGGCTTGGCTAACCCGCCTTACCCATAATCTTTGCGTAGATGTAGCGAACTGCAAACATAAACGCTTCAAACTGCAAACAAGCCAATTTTCAAACCACATTATGGGTCTTGGCAACTTTTGGTGATCCTCAAACATGGCGATCGCAATTCCCTACACCGAAGGGGTTGCGCCGACCCAGCGGCGAAGCTAATGACTCGCGCCCTGAGTCTCGACACGAGTGCCACATGAACTTGAAAAGAACGTTACAGAAAGTAATTTTTAAACATTTTTATAATTAGGTGTCCTTTATGAAAGTGCCAAAATATAACATTGAAAGAAATCGTTCCAACTTTACTACCAGGACTAAGAATTCTCCAATTAAATAATTGGGAGTTAGACGAGGCAAGAACTCACATTACAGTTTATGCTACCTCCATACAAAACCCCGTTAAATGTCCAGTTTGTTCAGTCGCAAGTTATCGGGTTCACAGCCATTACGAACGAACATTGAGTGATTTGTCCTGGGCAAACTTCCGGGTAACATTACAATTAGACGTGAGAAAATTTTTCTGTAAAAATCCTTGCTGTCAACGGCGAATATTCGCCGAAAGAATTACAGACATAGCAGAGGCTTGGGCAAGGAAAACGCAAAGACTGACTCAACAATTGACAGCTATCGGTTTGGCTTTAGCTGGAAATGCGGGGGTCAGGTTAAGTAGATATTTCGGTTTTCAAGTCAGCCGCAATACTTTATTAAACTTGGTGCGTAGAATTCCCTTGGCTCCGATTCAGACGCCTCGAATTCTGGGAGTAGACGACTTCGCTTTCCGCAAACGTCATACTTACGGTACAATATTAGTTGATTTAGAAAAAAGTCAACCAATAGCTTTATTAAAAGACCGTGAAGCCGAAACTTTAGCTGAGTGGTTAAAAGAGCATCCAGGGGTAGAAATCGTTTCACGCGATCGCTCTAAAACTTATGAGAAAGCGGTTCTAAAAGGCGCACCAGATGCTATTCAAGTAGCTGACCGTTTTCATATTTTACAAAATCTAGCTGAAGCCCTAGAACTTGTATTTGGAAGTCTTCTCCAAACACTTAAAAAGGTAGAAAAACTACACACGGGTTCTCCAGTCAATGACCCCAGTCAGGTTGAAGTCGTTGCCTTACCTCCCGATTAAAATCAGACTATAAAATAATTATCTAAAGCGACTCAACGTCGAGAAAGAAGGATTCTTATCCATAAACAAGTATGGGAATTAC
>JBMDYE010000652.1:0-2093 GCA_048595135.1 Planktothrix sp.
AATCGAACTTACGATTTTTAGAAGTTACAATCATTTTGATCTTCCAATGCAAATGTTGTTCACACCCAAAGCAGCGATCGCTGTCTTCTTCAGTTCAATTTTTAAATTAAAGTTTTTTGTATGATGGCGATCGCTATTTTCTTCTTTTTCTGGAAACTATAAAAATCAATTCTTGATTAAATTAATTTAATTTAAAATTTCTCATTCAAAAAAAAATTACCCTTCCTTAAGGTAGACTAATAGTAAAATAATGGATATGCAATCAAATGATAGGTACGATCCATGAATTAAATCAGAGCAGAAAATTAGTTATTCTAAATCTTCCTCCTCCTCATCTTCTTCATCTTCATCTTCTTCGTCTTCTTCCTCAAAGTCATCGTCTTCTTCGTCTTCAAAATCTTCTGGTTCTTCATCATCATCATCTTCCAAATCATCAATATCATCATCAGTGTTAGATTGCTCTTGCTGAAGATAACTATTGCGTTTGGCAAGGGATTCTTGATTGAATTTAACGAGGCTTTTAATGGCTTCTTGAGGATCTAACTCGAAAACATCGTACAGTTTTGCCATAACCAAAGCTAAAGTTTCGATATCATGACGCAGGGCATCCGGTTGTCCGAACAAAGCAGGGAACACTTCGTTATTCCAACGTTGCCAGTTCATGGTTTTGCCGCGTTTTTTCAATTGAGCAGCAATATCCAAACCGATCTTTTCTTTAATGGCATGACCGATTTTTGTTTGAAGACGTTTTTCGCGAAGTTGCAGCTTCACACCAAACTTTTTGACACTGGTGGTTCTGACTCGCTCAAGCAGTGCATTAGCTTGTTCTTCAACTGAAACAACTGAACGACGGGTTCCATTTCCATTGCTGGGAACAGGTGAAACGGTGCTTTTTGATTTCGGAGTCACACCGTTAGTTTTTCCATTGGAAGTTCCCGCGCCATTAGATGTGCGAGAGTTAGGTTTATGAGTTGTAGTTACCATGAAGTTCGATTTAATTTAATTACTTCGTGGCAATCTGCGCCGCTAGGCGCTTTCAAAGTTATCAATTTATTATTAATACTTAATTTTAAATCAATTCAAGTTATTTTTGATTTAATTATTAAATGATTTAATTTTAATATTCATCTAACTTAAGGAGTAAAAGTTAAGCCAGTTGTATAGAGCAAGAGGAGGATGGGAAATACTGATTAAGAAAGCTCAATAGGAATGAGTAGGCTCCATACTTTCCAATGTTTTATGATACATCCCTTTGAGAATTGGCTTTTATTAGCAAACCGAAGAATTAAGATAACGGGTTTGGAATATTGTACAACAGATCGAGTCAGGATTTTAACTCACTTTTACAAATGGGGTCAAGACCTCCAATTACCTGTTTTCTTTTGGAATTGTGGCTATCGATGTTTTCAGCAAGTTATTGATAAAGATGAGAGCGGGTATCAGTTGAAAAATACTAATTTTAAAGTGGACTCAAACCCGCTTTTAGATTTATTAGAAAATCAAACTGAAGGCATTTTCATTCTTGAAGGAATTTTGGAGCTATCAGAGGCATCCGTAATGGAAAAACAGCGTGAATTTCAACTTATTAATGCTTACTATCAATTATCGGGACATAAGCATCGTCAATTCTGGGTTTTATTGGAAAATAATATCAATTTACCTGCAAATTTACAACCTTTAATTCCGGTACTGAAAGCTCCTATTGCAGATCGAGTTTGGGTACAACAGAAGGTGGCTTCATTTTGTCGTGACTCTTCCCCGATAGCGGGGAAAAAAAATCCGGCTATTCAAGAAAGTTTAGTGCGAGCTTGTTTGGGATTGGCGCAAGGAGAGATTGAGTTGATTTTACAACAAAGTTTAGCCTTTACTAACCGTTTTGAAGACCTAGCTGATTGGGTACTCAACTACAAAGTTAATAAATTACAAGGCCGAGGGTTAGAGTTAATTTCTGAACCGGATGTTGTCCAAGCCGGAGGGTTAGAATTGCTAGACGAGTTCCTCTCAAAAGTTGCTTCTTTACTCAATCCAGAAGCCGAGAAATATGGGTTGAAATTTCCCAAAGGAATGATTCTTTGGGGGCCACCTGGCACTGG
>JBMDYE010000653.1:0-2897 GCA_048595135.1 Planktothrix sp.
CAACAGGTTCCTTCTGACACCTTCAGTAAGGAACGGTTAAAAAAGTTAAATCAAATCTCAAAATATTATGCTCAGAAAAAGGGAAAAACGAAACGGGAGGAAAGACAGCAAAAAACAGCCGAGAAATTAATTGAGGGGATAGGGAATAAGCGAAAAGCAGAAGCACAGAGCCTTCTTGAAAACAGAAAGGTTATTAACCAAGACCGGAAAAAAGCAAGGCTACAGGCAGAGGCTAAAGCCAAGCGTGAACAACTGGTTAAGATGTATGACAAGTTGACCACTGGAAGCAGCGAAGATCTAGACAAAGCGGAAAAAATCTCTAATACAATCAGCAAGGAAAGTCCAGATAAATACTTACGGCGACAAAGGCAAGTTGTTGAGAGTAAGATCGCTCAAATTAGAAAAACTAATCCAGAACAGGCTTTAAAAGTTACTAAAAAAGCATTGGAAAAACTTGGAGCGGTTAAAAAGGAAGTAGACACCTTTCTTACTGAAAGTCGAAAGTTAATTGAGGTAGATTCACCAACCCCAATCAATGCAACCGTAGACGGCAAGGATGCAAACAGTAAAAGGGAACGACAGAAAGGGGTTGATACATTTTCTAAGATGATCGCAGTTCCCAACCTTAAAGACCCCGTTGCGTTGGTTGATGCACCGCCAGAAAGGGAGGGGAGAAGTTGTTACCGAAGTAAACAGAATAAAGTTTTAATGGGAGATGATGACACCTCAACAATTGTGCATGAGATGAGTCACTGGCTAGAGGAGAAAGTTCCAGGGATTCGCCAAGAGGTTCAGGAGTTCTACAACAAAAGGACACAGGGAGAGAAACTGGTTAAGTTAAAAGACGCAACCGGAAATCAAGGTTATGGCGATAACGAAGTAACCAAGGTTGATAAGTGGCTCAATCCTTATATGGGAAAAGAGTATAAAAACGCCTCTGAAATCTTGTCAATGGGATTAGAAATGATGCACCGAAATCCGGCTTACCTCGCTAAAAACGATCCTGAAATGTTTGATTTTATCTATTCAGTTGTACGGAGGAAATAATGGGTTATCGAATCAAATTAGATGACGGAATTGTTGCTACAATTAATCAAGGTCAATGGAGTTGCTCTAACGCGGACACTCAAGAAATCCTTAACGGATGGCTGGAGATTAGAAAAGTTAGTGACACCCCTGAGTCCCCGACTTATTGGTTAAACTCTCCCTCAACCCCTGACAAGGATTATTTGATTGCGTCAGAGGCAGTTAAAGTATTTGGGGGTAGAATTATGGATGAGCCTTTACCTGTTCCGCCTTTGACTGAGAACGGAAAGCCTGTAGACGAATCGGAAATTATTTATTAAGGATTTTATATGGTTGCTACTTTACAAAGACTGGATGCCGTCCCAAGCGAAGCACAAATGAAGTTGATGATAGGTCAAACCCTATCGATGCCCTTTGCCTATAACTCTCCCGTGATTATTCTAAATTTTGAGGTAGATGAAGACGGAGGAATTACAGGACGCTTCAAGGACGCAAACCGTCCGAGAGTGTTTGAGTTTGAACTGGATGGGGAATCGGTTAATTTTAAACCGTTTAATCCTGGGAGGATGGATAGTTCGGATATTGATGTTGAGGAGTGGGAACAATTTTCTGATGGGTATAGTTTTAGGGTAGATGCAGCTAAATCAGGCAAAAAAGCGCAATGCGTTAAACCCACTTCTTATAATTGTGGAAGTGTTTGTATTAACGTTAAGAAAAACTGTAAATCCTCAGCAAAAGATAATACTTCTAGAGATAGGCTTAAAAAGCTAAATACGATTGCTAAGGAATATAAAAAAGCTTACTACAAAGCAGAAGAAGGAAGCGAAGAGCGATCAAAGGCTTATGAGGAGTCATGGGGTGCTAAGAAAAAAGCGATAGACATTGAGGAGGAAAGACGGAGTGCAACTAAAAAGGGACAAGAAAAGCCCGCTCAAGAGAAGAAGCAGTCAGCCAAGGCAAAGCCAAGCCCTCAAGATCAAATGAAAGAGATAAATGCACAGATAAAAAATTTACATGAACAATGGAAGAATGAGCCAGACAAAAACAAGGCAGAAGCTTTAAAAAATGAAGAACTTAAATTATCAGAAAAAGGTAGAGCGATCGCTGCTAAAGAATTAGAAAGAAAGAGAAAGGAAGCAATTAAAAAAATGGAGGAAGAAGCCTCAAAAAAAAAGTAACTGACAAGCCAAAACCTAGCAAGGATGAGCTAGAGAAATCGATTAAAGATCCTAAATTCAAATTTAATGACAATGAAGATGTTCCTGTTGAAACTGCTAATGACTTGCTCAAGATCCTGAGAGGCAAACTTAATAATCAAGGACAATCTCAATCAGAACCTAAGAAGCCTAAAATTGCTTCCTATAAAGACTTTCAAAAGGATGCAGATGAAATTATTAAGCAACTAGATAAGGATTATAACTATGATAATTTAGTCCCAATTCATCGGATTCGCAAAGAATTTGGAGACAGAGTTAGTCGTGAAGAGTTTGATAAATACATGATGGAAATGCAAGCTAATGATGAGATTCAACTTGTAGGAGGAAGACTGGAGAAGCCTACACCTGGACAAATAGAAGATTCTATTAAGCCTCCCATAGGAGATATTCGTCTTTACGCTAAACGACTAAAAAAATAAGCTATGGATCGAGTCGTCATCAACCGTCAAACTCGCTACATCCCTAAAGGCAGGATTGAGATTAAAATCCGCATCGGCTACACGGGACGCAAAACTGATGAGAAGAAGAGTTAGTTATCCGTCCATTCTTGATGAGTTGGGACTGGGGAAGAAAGGGAAAACCAGTTGGAAACCCTGGCAACCCAAAAGCGATCCGCAACGGATGGCACTGAATACCTGTGCTGACATTGTTGGG
>JBMDYE010000654.1:0-8619 GCA_048595135.1 Planktothrix sp.
TTTAATAAATGAGCAATTAATTGAGTTAATCGAGATTCAAGTTGGTCATAATGTCGATTTCCCAAGTCTTCTAATTCCTCAATTAAATGGGATAAATCTAATTCTTCAAATTTCCGTTCTCGAAGAAGGTTAGATTGCTGGTAAACCCAACTATAAAAATCCTGTTCATATAGGGTTGAACTCATGGCATATATTTTTTGTTTATTGCTTCTTCCCTAAATCTGTAATTAATGGGAGTTTCATTTATATTAATTTTAACCCCTAACTTTATCAACAGGGTGAGCAACCGCCCACCCTAATTTTAAGTTTAACCTCTCATTTTTTCTGACCAAACCCGCGTGGGTAAACCCCAAACATAGATGAAACCTTCTGCGGCTTTATGATCAAACACATCTTCTGCGCCGTAGGTGGCTAAGTCGTGACTGTAAAGAGAATTTGTAGATTGGCGTCCAACAATATTGGCATTGCCTTTAAACAATTTAACTCGCACCGTTCCCGAAACCCGTTCTTGTGTTTGTTGTACAAAGGCATCTAAAGCCGCCTTCAGAGGACTGTACCACAACCCGTTATAAACCAATTGGCTATAGGTTTCTTCAATGCCGCGTTTGTAACGCGTGACGTCCGCCGTTAACGTTAAACTTTCTAAATCTCGGTGAGCTTGAATTAACACAACCATCGCCGGAGATTCATAAACTTCCCGTGATTTAATCCCCACTAAACGGTTTTCAATCATATCAATGCGACCGACGGCATGATTTCCAGCAATTTCATTGAGTTTCCCAATTAACTGAACCCCGTTCATGGCTTCGCCATTTAAACTGACGGGAACCCCTTTTTCAAAGCCGATTTCGATGTATTCCGGTTCGTTGGGAGTTTCGCTCATGGGTTTAGTCATGGCATAAACATCTTCGGGGGGTTCTGTCCAAGGATCTTCTAACGGCCCCGCTTCGATCGCCATCCCTAATAAATTTTTATCTAAACTATAGGGAGAAGATTTTTTCACCGGAGAGGGAATCCCAAATTTTTCGCCATAGGCAATGGTTTCTTCCCGACTCATTCCCCATTCCCGTGCGGGAGCGAGAATTTTGATTTTCGGGTTTAACGCGGCAATAGACACATCAAACCGCACTTGGTCGTTACCTTTTCCGGTACAACCATGAGCAATGGCATCGGCGCCATATTTTTCCGCCACTTCAACTAAGGTTTTAGCAATTAAAGGACGCGCTAAAGCGGTGGCGAGAGGATAACGATTTTCATACAACGCATTGGCTTGAATGGCAGGAAAGGCATAATCTTTGACAAAGCTGTCCTGCACATCAATCACTAAGGATTCCACCGCACCGGAATCTAAGGCTTTTTGTTTAACTGGCCCTAGTTCATCCCCTTGTCCCAAGTCTACCGCGAGGGTAATCACCTCTTTAACGCCAAATTCATTTTTCAAGTAGGGAATACAAACCGAAGTATCCACCCCACCGGAATAGGCAAGTACAACTTTTTCTGCACGACCCGTCATGTTCTGTAATCTCCTGAACTAACCAAATGTTTCATTATCTCGTTTTTTATGCACCTTATATGTCAGGATTTGTCAATATTTCCCAGGTTAGGGGAATAACGGTTTGGGGGGGGAGGTTAGCGGATCGGATGATGACAGATTGTTCATAGGGTTGGCGGTGGGGGAAGGGTTCAACAACCAAGCTTTACAGTGGCGTAGGTTATATGAAATTCAAGTGGTTTTTTAGTAAAGATTCTGTAAATTTAAACTTTAATTAGATTTGGTTTTATAGCTGATAATTTAGTCTGAATATTATTTATTGATTATCTTGAGCAAAACGAGGGGGGATTAACATGATTTCAACACAAAATCGTCTCAAAAATCAACCTCAAAAAAATCAGCAGCCTAATGGGTGGGTGGGGTCAGGAATTCTTGTGGGTCTATGTTGCAGTTTATTAGGAACCCAAGCATCTGAAGCGGCGAGTTTTACCTTTACTAAAATTGCCGATAACAAGAATAGTCTCTTCACGGGTTCTAACTCTTGGAATGGCGCGATTAATGATCAAGGAACCGTTGCGTTTTATGCGAGTTCAGGCATTTTTGAATCCGGAATTTTTACAGGGGATGGCAATCAAGTAACAACCATTGCCAATGCCGATATTTTAGCGACAGTTTTTCCTAATCCTTATCCCTATCCAGCGAATTATTTGATTCGATCATTAGTTGATATTAATAATCAAAACACAGTCGCTTTCTCAGCTTCAGCCTCTTTACTTTTTGGCAATGTTAGGAGAAGTGGAATCTTTATTTCAAACCAAGGCAATATCAGGGAGGTGGATGGCTTAATATCAGGGAGAAGAGAGGGTGAAAACTTAGGTGGTCTTGATCTGAATAATCAAAATGCACTGGTTACTTATGTTGCCTATGGAGGGTTTCAAATCGATCCAACAGAAACGATTACTCTCTACAATAATATTGGCACGGATAACCAATCCTCAACAATCATTGCTCAAGGAAAGTGGAGTAACTCCCAGACAGGAGGAATTACGTCTTTAGGATCTCCAAGTTTGAATGACCAAGGGAACGTTTTATTCTCTTCTGTATTTAGAGATATTTCTGCCACTGATCCTCAACCTCCTTATCTGACACCGCTAATCCGGCAACAAGAAAATTCTCAGATTGTTGTTACTAATAATTTTGAGCGATTTCGACCTTCAGCAATTAATGATCAGAATAAAGTCGCTTTTTTATCGACTGATAATCAAGGAGAAACAGGAAATTTTACCTTTGAGAAAGGTAATTTGACCAATATTGTGAATAATCAAGGTTTATTTAGCAGTTTTGAATCCATCGATATTAACAATCAAGATACTCTCGCCTTTAGTGCGACATTATCTACAGGGAAAAAAGGCATATTTATCGGTGCAGATCCCATTGCTGATAAAGTAATTTCCGTGGGAGATTCTCTGTTTGGCTCAACGATTACTAAGGTTGATTTCTTTGGAGATAAAGGATTAAATAATAACGGTCAAATTGCCTTTTTTGCAGCACTAGCTGATGGGACAGAGGGAATTTTCCGTGCTGACCCTTCCTCGGTTCCTTCCAAACCTGTCCCTGAACCCACCTCGATCTTCAGTTTATTAGCATTGGGGTTAGGAAGTTGGTTTGTGTTGCGTCAGTCTTGTTAGAAATTCGGGTCATTGTTAGAGATAGGATTGTCGCATTTAGACCCAAGAAACCCGGTTTCTCGTTCAGATTCCGGTGATTCAGAAACCCGGTTTCTATGTCAGTTCCATTTTCAGTTTAAAATAGGATGGATCTGTATCAACTTTCCCAATCACCGTGTTTTTAAGTATTGTTATTCCTACCTATAACCGTTTACCGATTTTAGAAAAGTGTTTAAGGGCGTTAGAACAGCAATTTTATCATGATCCGATTATTAATTATGAAGTGGTGTTAGTGGATGATGGTTCAACGGATGGAACATTAACTTGGTTTACCGAACATCAGTTAGAATTTCCCCATGTGCGTTTGTTTTGTCAATCCCATCAAGGGCCAGCCGCTGCCAGAAATTTAGGGGTAGAACAGGCGAAAGGGGATATTATTATTTTTATTGATAGCGATTTAGTTGTAACTGAAACCTTTTTACAATCCCATGCGAATACGTTAGCAGAAGCTTATAAAACTTCTGAAAAAGTCTTTACCTATGGTCGCGTGATTAATACTTGTAATTTTGAAAATCCTACATCTGAACCTTATAAAATAACCGATTTTTCAGCCGCTTATTTTGCAACAGGGAATGTGGCGATCGCTCGTCATTGGTTAATTAAAGCTGGATTATTTGATACTCAATTTCAACAATATGGATGGGAAGATTTAGAATTAGGCGTGCGGTTAAAAAAATTTGGGTTAAAATTAATTAAATGTCCTGATGCTGTCGGTTATCATTGGCATCCGGCGTTTAATTTAGACCAGTTACCCAACCTCATAGATCGAGAAATTCAACGGGGAAGAATGGGGGTTTTATTTTATCAAAAACACCCGTCTTTTGACGTTAAAATGATGATTCAAATGACAATTTTACATCAAATTCTATGGGGGTTACTCTCCCTGGGCGGACGTTTAAATGAACGAACAATGGCGGGATTGCTGCAAAATTTAATTAATCAAGGAAAATCCCAACTCGCCTTAGAAATTGCTCGGATTTTCCTAAATTGGTATAATGTTAAAGCGGTTTATCAAGCCTATGCAGAACTTAAGTAGGACGAGGCTCTACCCATCATTAAACCTGATTAAAGAATTAAAGATTCCCCGCAGAATCCGGCGCAATTTCTATTCCAGGTATTTTCCTGATTTGTTGCTGTTCTGTAATTAAATCGGTTATAGAATCAATTTCCACGCCAATATTTTTACAGGCTTGTTGTAATTCCTGCATAAATTGATCAACATCTGTTCCATAACCGGAGAGTTGTGCTGCATTAGCAACGCCTTGTTTCGCATTGGCTTTTGCACAATCAATTAATTCAATGCCTGTTAGGGGTTTTGGTGAACTCATAGTTAGCAACAGTAATCATATTTTTAGTTTGAATCAATCCAGGCTAGAATAAATCCATCCTCAGAGGTAATTATAACATTTTTAGGGGCTTCAGTTGTTAGTTAGAATCTTCAAATTTATAACCTACCCCGGTCACAGTTTTAATAAAATTCGGATGGGAGGGATCAAACTCTATTTTTTTGCGAAGTCTGGCCACATGGGTATCTACCACCCGTTCATCGCCAAAAAAATCGTCTCCCCAAAGTTTATCAATTAATTGAGTACGACTCCAAACGCGACCCGGATAGCTAATAAATGTCGCTAATAAATTAAATTCTAATGTGGTTAAATCTAAGAGTTCCATTTCTCCAGACTCTAATTGACGATTAGCAATTCTTTGATCTAAATCTACACTAAAATGGGGGGTTTGATAAATTTGATGTTGTTGACCTCCTTGTCGCAAACTGCGTCTTAAGAGCGCCCTAACGCGCGCGACTAATTCTCGCGGACTAAACGGTTTAACAAAATAATCATCGGCGCCTGTGGATAACCCAATAATTCGATCAATTTCTTCTCCCTTCGCCGTTAACATTAAAATATAAGGATCTTTTTGTCCTGGTTTTTGACGAATTCTTGCACAAACTTCTAACCCGTCTAACCCAGGAATCATTAAATCTAAGATGATTAAATCGGGTTGCAATTCTTGAAATTTCTGTAAAGCGGCTAACCCATTATTACAAATTTGGCAAGAAAATCCTTCAGCTTCTAATGTGTGCTGAATTAATCGGGCAATTTCGGGTTCATCCTCAACGATTAAAATATCCATAATATTCAGATTTGTAGGAGGGGCATAGCCCATCATTTCAAATAATAGAACTGAGTATAAGCTGTTTTTAATTATATCACTAATGCTCAACTTGCAACCAAAGACTAAAATTGATTAAAATAGAAATCACTGCTCAAAAACAACAGTATTTCTACTTAAGAAAAATAGTCTAGGAGATAATTATGCCGTTAGGAATGTTAGTAGATGGAAAATGGACAACAGAATGGACAGAACGAGATAGTCAAGGTCGATTTAATCGAATGGCAACTCAGTTTAGAAATTGGATTACTGCGGATGGTTCCAGTGGATTTCCTGCGACAACAAATCGTTATCATTTATACATTAGTTTAGCTTGTCCTTGGGCGCATCGAACCTTAATTATGCGAAGTATTAAAGGATTAAACGATGTAATTAGTTTATCGATTGTTGATCCTGAAATGGGGGATGATGGCTGGAAATTTTCTGATCAACCGGGGTGTATTCCTGATTCTGTTAATCAGACAAAATATCTACGGGAAGTTTATTTAAAAGCCAATGCGGAATATACCGGACGAGTAACGGTTCCGATTTTATGGGATAAACAACAACACACTATTGTTAATAATGAATCCCGTGAAATTATTCGGATGTTCGATCATGAATTTTCAGCTTATGCTCAGTCTTCTGTTGATTTTTGTCCGGCTGATTTAAAAGAACAAGTGGAAAACACCATTACAGCCATTTATAAACCGATTAATAATGGCGTTTATCGGTCAGGGTTTGCCACATCTCAAGCCGCTTATGAAGAAGCCGTTACGGAATTATTTGAAACCTTAGATCATTGGGAAAATGTCCTAGAAAATCAACGGTATTTATGTGGAAATCAATTAACGGAAGCCGATATTTGTATGTTCACAACGCTGCTACGATTTGACCCCGTTTATCACGGTCATTTTAAATGTAATTTACGACGAATTGTCGATTATCCTAACCTTTGGAATTATCTCAAAGATGTTTATCAGTATCCAGGAATAAAAGAAACCTGCAATTTAGATCACATCAAACGTCATTATTATAAAAGCCACACCCAAATTAACCCGACTCGCATTGTTCCCAAAGGGCCAATTCTCAATTTTGAAGACCCCCACAACCGAGATCGATTTCTAACTTAAGATAGATGTCAAACGTGAAGTGATGGATTAGTTACATTCAGCTTCACGTTTAATTTTTATGTTCATCAAAACGTAATATTACATCATTTTAACTTAAATTCTCAGCCGAAGGATTATCTTTATAATAAAAGATGGTAGGGTATCAAAATAACCCGCCTTGTTGATTTTGAAGAGAAATCATGAGGAAACCTCAACAAATGCGTTTTAACAAAATCGCGGTATTGTTTTATGGAAAAAAACGGTTCTTTTTGAGGATTGGATTAACATCTCTTACTTTAATTGTAATTATTTTTTTTAGTATTCAATCGGTATTTAGTCAACAACCTGTCACCGTTAAAGTTCTGGTGCAAGCGTTAGAAAGCAGCCAATGGGAACCGATGATTAAAAGTTTCCATCAAACCCATCCGAAAATTCGCTTAGAAGTCATCAAAGCACCCAATAATACTAATCTGGTTGAAGATTTATATACCTCTGCTTATTTATTAGGTGATTCCCCTTATGATCTTGCCTATATGGATGTGGTTTGGGTGCAAAAATTTGCAGCCGCAGGATGGTTAGAAGATTTAACAGAAAAAGCTAATTCTCTAGATTTAAATGCTTATCTAGAAGGAGATGTGGAAGGGGGAAAATATCAAGATAAATTATATAGAATGCCCTTTAGAACCGATGCAGGAATGCTCTATTATCGAACAGATTTATTGAAAAAAGCAGGATTAAAACCTCCCCAAACGTTCCAAGATTTAATCACAATTTCTCAAACAATACAAGATAAAAAATTAGCGCAATGGGGTTATCTTTGGCAAGGTAAACAATACGAAGGATTAGCCGCTATGTTTACGGAAATTTTACAAGGATATGGCGGATTTTGGGTGAATCCTGACACCAAAACCGTAGGACTTGATCAACCTGAATCGTTAAAAGCCGTTCAATTTTTACGCCAAACCATTGTAGAAGGCATTTCTCCCCCAGGCGTTACCACCTATTCAGAAGAAGAAACCCGCCGATTATTTGAAAGTGGAAATACGATGTTTTTAAGGAATTGGCCATACGTTTATGCCTTAGCGTCTAACTCGGAAATTGCCGGAAAGTATGCGATTCAACCCATGGTTCATGCTCCAGGAGAACAAAGTGGCTCTTGCTTAGGGGGCTGGGGTTTTGGGATTTCTAAAAGTTCCCCTTATCAAGCCCAGGCTTGGGAAGTGATTAAATATTTTAATAAACCGGAGATTCAACGTCAATACTTTTTAGAAACCGGATATGTTCCCTCGCGGAAATCTTTATTTACGGATGCAATTTTAGTTAAAAAATATAACTACTTACCCGATTTATTACAAGGAGCTAAAAATGCGATTTTACGTCCACCTATAGCCCAATATGCTCAAGCATCTGATATTTTACAACGCTATTTGAGTGCAGCCTTAACAGGAAACAAAACCCCAGAAAAAGCGATGAAAGCAGCAGCAAATGAAACTCGTATTTTATTAGGAATTAAGTAGGTAATCATGACCAAAAATTCATTAGAAAAACAAGAAAAATTAACCGGATGGTTACTGATTTTACCCGCCTTATTAATTTTATCCTTAATTTTTCTCTACCCAATCTTGAGGGCATTTGGGTTAAGCTTTGTCACCCAAAACTTAGGAACCCAATTAAAACCGATATTTTCCGGTTTTAGTAATTATCAACGACTGTTAACCGATGGTCGATTTTGGCAAACGCTGTGGAATACAACAATTTTTACCAGTATTTCCATTACCTTAGAATTAATTTTAGGGTTGCTAATTGCATTAATTCTCAATCAAAGCTTTAAAGGTAGAGGCTTTGTTAGAACATCCGCCTTAATTCCTTGGGCGTTACCAACGGCGGTGATGGGGTTAGGTTGGGCTTGGATTTTTAATGATCAATATGGTGTCGTCAATGATATTTTACAACGTCTTAACTTAATTAATAGTCCGATGACTTGGTTAGGTGATCCAGGGCGGGCAATGTTAGCAATGATTATAGCCGATGTTTGGAAAACAACCCCTTTTATCGCGATTATTTTACTCGCTGGTTTGCAATCAATTTCTCAGGATTTATACGAAGCTCATGCCATTGATGGGGCAAATTCAATTCA
>JBMDYE010000655.1:0-19472 GCA_048595135.1 Planktothrix sp.
GTGGATTTCAACTCGCACCTCAACAAAAAAGATTGTGGAAATACCAACAAAACAGTTCTGAATTCTACTGTCAAGCTGTGGTCTCTATTTCAGGAAATCTTCAACCGGAAAAGTTAAAAAATGCCATTGAAAATGTTATCCGTAATCATGATATTTTAAGAACAAATTTATTTCGTTTACCTGGGGTAAAAACTCCGGTTATGGTGATTGAGGAAAACGTTTCTTCCTGTTGGGAAGTCTTAGAACTTACTGATATTTCTGAATTATTAAAAAAGGCAAGAAAAACCCATCAAGATTCTGCCCAAACCTCGCCTTTATTGTGCTATTTAATTAAGGTATCCCAGAATCAGCATCTTTTAATCATCTCTTTACCTGCTTTATATGGAGATGTTCAGACGCTTAAAAACTTAATTCAAAACGTTAGTGAAGTTTACGAAAAACAACAAGCTCAAATTAATGATTCTGAAATTACTCAATATGTGCAGTTTTCAGAATGGCAGAATCAGTTAATTAATGATGAAGAAGCAGAAATTGCTCAGAAGTATTGGCAACAACAACAGATTAAAGCGTTAAAATTACCGGGAGAACAACAAAGTAGAAATCACCCTTTCATTACAGAACGTTATTCATTAACAATTGAGCCAGAATGTGTTAATAAAATTACTGCTTTTTATCAAAAATATGAGATTAATCCTGATCTAATTTTATTAGCTTGTTGGCAAACGTTGATCTGGAGATTAACAGGAGAATCAGAAATTGGTATTGGGATAAAATGCGATCGCCGGGACTATGAAGAACTTCAGGACGTACTAGGTTTATTAGCAACTTGGCTACCTATTAAAACTAAGTTTAACCCGAATTTATCGTTTGTTGAGATTATTCAAAATTTAACTAAAACCTTAGAAGAGGCGACAGAATGGCAAGATTATTTTGTGCCAGAATCTGATCAGTTATTAGCTTTTCCCATTGGCTTTGAATTTGAAGACTTATCCGATTTCTATCTGAGTGGGGATGTTAGTTTTTCCCTAGAACAACTCTATAGTTGTATTGAACCTTTTAAAGTTAAACTGAATTGTATTCAGCATCAGCAATCCTTAACAACTGAATTGTATTGGGATATTCATTGTTTTACTCCAGAGAGGATTCAACGGTTAGCCAATCAGTTTCAAACCTTATTAAATGAGGCGGTTACAGCACCCGAAACGGTTATTTCTAAACTGAATATTTTATCTGAGGGCGATCGCAAACAACTTCTAATTGATTTTAACCAAACCCAGATTAATTATCCTGAAATTCAACAGGGGATTCATCAACTCTTTGCAGAACAAGCGGCAAAAACCCCTGATCAAATAGCCTTAATTTATGAAACTGATCAGCTTACCTATCATCAACTCAACGCCAAAGCCAACCAACTCGCCCACTATCTGCAAACTCTAGGAGTGAAGCCAGAAATTGTGGTCGGGTTGTGCTTAGAACGCTCGTTAGATCTGATTGTAGGGCTATTGGGAATTCTGAAAGCAGGGGGGGCTTATCTTCCCCTCGATCCCTTGTTACCGCTTGATCAAATTCAGTTGCGGTTGCAAGATGCGGATGCCAAAATCCTATTAACCGAGGCTAATTTAATCGAAGCATTGTCGCCGGATGTAACCTCGATTTGTCTTAGCACCCAATGGCATACTATCAGTCAATATTCTGAACACAACCCTATCAGCGAGGTGACGCCAGAAAATCTAGTTTATGTGCTGTATACTTCTGGTTCTACAGGGAAACCCAAAGGCGTCGCGGTCGAACATCGCCAACTCCTTAATTATCTGTATGGGATTTTAGACAAACTTCAGCCAACCCCTGGGGCAACTTTTGCGACTCTTTCCACCATTGCTGCTGATTTGGGCAATACGGCGATTTTTCCGGCGTTGTGTGGGGGGGGATGTCTGCATCTGATTTCCCATGAACGGGCGACCAATCCAGAGGCGTTGGTGGGCTATTGCGATCGCCATCCTATCGACTATCTAAAAATTGTTCCCTCCCATCTAAATGCCCTCTTAACGGCTTCTCAACCGGAAAAACTGCTTCCTCGCAAAACCTTAATTCTCGGTGGTGATGTTCTTTCCTGGGAGTTAGTCGAGAAAATTCAGCAATACGCCCCCCATTGCCAACTCCTCAACCACTACGGCCCAACGGAAGCGACCGTCGGCGTTCTCACCTATTCCGTACCTCAACACCCCCTCACTCGAATTTCTGAGACTGTGCCGTTAGGGCGTCCGTTAGGCAATATTCAGATTTATATTCTTGATAATGACCTGCAACCCGTCCCCATCGGCGTTTCCGGTGAACTGTATATTGGTGGAAACAGTGTCGCACGGGGTTATCTCAATAACCCTGAATTAACCACCGAAAAATTTATTGCTAATCCCTTCGTAGAGACGTTGCATGCAACGTCTCTACAGGGCGATGTTTATAAAACAGGGGATTTAGCCCGCTATCTTCCTGATGGGAATATTGAATTTTTAGGCAGAATTGACCAACAAGTTAAAATTCGGGGCTTCCGTATTGAACTGGGGGAAATCGAAACAGTTTTAAAACAACATCCGGTAATTCGGGAAATTGTTGTGATTGCATGGGAAGACGAAGCGGGCAATAAACGACTCATTGCTTATTTTATTCCCCAACAGTCCCAATGGGCAGTTAGTGAGTTGCGAAACTTCCTCAAGCAAAAACTGCCAGACTACATGATCCCTTCTGCGTTTATTCCTCTGAAGAAGTTACCGTTAACGGTTAATGGCAAAATTGACCGCCCAGCGTTACCCGACCCTGAACAAGCCAGACCCGATGTAACAACTCAATTTCAGCAACCGCGCACCCCCGATGAAACAACCCTCGCTGAAATTTGGCGACAGGTATTACATCTTGAACAAATCGGCATTGAGGATAACTTCTTCGAGTTGGGGGGTGACTCCATTATGACGATTCAAATTGCGGCGAGGGCTAACCAAGCTGGGTTAAATATTACCCCCAAACAACTATTTGAAAATCCAACAATTGCTGGACTGGCAGGCGTTGTTACACCTCTGGGCGGGACAACCCCGTCCCTACCAGTCATCGATGCGGTTGAGACGGAAACCGCGCTTTGGCAACAGTTACCCGTCGGGTTAGAACCCGAAAATCTTGCTGAAGTCTACGAACTCACCCCCATTCAAAAAGGGATTTTGTTTCATAGTTTGTACGCGCCGGAAGGGGGGCTGTATGTGTTCCAAACTCGCTTTAAATTGCAGGGTGCGCTGAATGTAACGGCTTTCCAGCAAGCTTGGCAACAAATTTTAGAACGGCATACCATCCTTCGCACCAGCTTTCATTGGCAAGACCGAGAACAACCGTTACAGGTAATTCACAAACAAGTTAACCTCTCCTTAGAACAGCAGGACTGGCGCCATCTGGACGCCTTAGAACAACAACGACAACTACAATTGTTTTTAAAGGATGACCGCACCTTAGCCTTTGATTTGTCCCAAGTTCCCCTGATGCGCTTAACGTTGTTGCGTTTGGCGGATGACTGCTATGAATTCGTTTGGAGTCGCCATTTTATCGTCGCCGATGGTTGGTCAATTCCGTTGATTTTAGGGGAAGTCGTCCAAATTTACGAAACCCTCTGTCAAAATCAACCCGTTGTCTTACCCGCCAGTATTCCCTTCCACAGTTATATTGAATGGTTCAGACAGCAACCGCTATCGGAAGCAACAAGCTATTGGCACAATTTACTCCAAGGTTTCAAAACCCCTACACCCCTGACTAGCCTTTATGTTGAGGGGTTAGCGAACCCAGAGGAGAAATACGATGACCAACAAATCACCCTCTCCGCAGCCACAACGGCGGCGCTGCAAGCCTTCGCCCGTCAACACCAACTCACCCTAAATACCATTTTCCAGGGGGTTTGGGCGTTTCTCCTCAGCCACTACAGCAACCAACCGGAAGTCGTTTATGGCTGTACGGTTTCCGGGCGTCCCGTGACCTTAGCGGGGGCTGAATTTATTGCGGGAATGTTGGTGAATACCTTACCTGTGCGGGTTCAGGTCGATATCGAGTCCCCGTTGTTGGACTGGTTAAAACAGCTTCAGGTTCAACTATTAGAAATGCGCCAATACGAGTACACTTCCTTGGTGGAAATTCAAGCCAAAAGTGAAGTTCCGCGAGGGGTTTCTTTATTCGATAGTATTGTCGTCTTTGAAAATTTACCTACCCCGGAAGCGTTGCGAAATGGCACTCAAACAATCACCGTTTTAGAGTCGAATAACTATTACAAAATTAATTATCCGATTACGGTGGTGGTGATTCCTGAGTCTCCCTTAATTGTGGGGATTAACTACGATTTTAACCAAATTGATTCAGCAACCATTGATGGGATATTAACTCATTTTAAGTTGTTGCTGGAAAATTGGGTTCAGCATCCCCAGGCTTGTCTGAAGGATTTTAAGTTACAGACTCAGGAAGAACAAAAAATGACTTTAATTTGGGAACAGGAAGCGGTTTTTAATTTTTGATCAGGGTCAACGGTTAATAATTAGGGAGAATTTATGTTTGAATTCAAGGAAAATAAAGTTCGGACAATGGCTGATAAACAGGAATCTAATGTTAGAAGTTATTGTCGGAATTTTCCCGAAGTGTTTCAACGGGCGAAAGGGTCGATCATCTATGCAGAATCCGGTCAGGAATATATTGATTTTCTAGCCGGGGCGGGGGCTTTAAATTATGGTCATAATAATGACTTTATTAAGCAAAAAGTCATCGATTATTTAGAAAGGGATGGGGTGGCTCATGGCTTAGATTTATACACCTCTGCTAAAGAACAATTTTTATCAACGTTTGCTCAGATTATTCTGAAGCCGAAAAACCTCAATTATAAAATCCAATTTTGTGGGCCGACCGGAACCAATGCGGTAGAAGCAGCTTTAAAATTAGCCCGAAAAGTTAAGAATAGAGCGGGTATTTTTTCCTTTATGGGGGCTTATCATGGCATGACATTAGGCAGTTTATCCATTACGGGAAATACGAGTATCAAAGCGGGAACGTTTGGGACAGCAAATCCAGTAACATTTATGCCTTATCCGTTTGGATTTATGGAAAACTTTGATACAATAGACTATATAGATGCCGTGTTAAATGATGTTAATTCAGGCATTGAAAAACCGGCTGCCATTATCTTTGAAACGGTGCAAGCAGAAGGGGGAATTGTTGTTGCACCGATTGATTGGATGCAACGGTTAAGGGAATTGTGCGATCGCCATGATATCCTCTTAATTTGTGATGATATTCAAGTGGGTTGTGGTCGGACTGGAGCGTTTTTTTCCTTTGAAAGAGCGGGTATTATTCCCGATATGGTAGTGTTATCAAAATCGATTAGTGGGTATGGTTTCCCCATGTCTTTGTTGTTAATTAAACCGGAATTAGATATTTGGGAACCGGGCGAACATACGGGAACATTCCGAGGAAATCAACTGGCTTTTATTGGGGGTACAGCCGCTTTAGAATATCGAGAAGCAACCCATCTTGAACAGGATGTCAAACTCAAAGAATATTTCCTCAAAAATTTCCTTCATGAAGAAATAGCAACTTTAAATGAACAGATCAAAATCCGAGGAATTGGAATGATTTGGGGAATTGATGTTGCTAACTGTGGCGGTAGCAGTTTTGCAAAAGAAATTACATCCCGTTGTTTTGAATTAGGATTAATTGTTGAACGCGTCGGACGGGATGATACCGTAATTAAAATTCTACCGCCTTTAACCATTGATATTTCCACCTTACAAACCGGATGTTCAATTATTAAACAAGCTCTCGTAGAGACGCGCCCAGGCGAAGCCATACCGAAGGTTATTGGCGCGTCTCTACAGACACCCAAAATTTAACAAAAAATCATGATTACCCATCCACATCAAAATCAAACAATGACTTCAGAAACCGTTTTTTTTGAAAAAATCTATTGGTTAAATCAGTTATCTGGTGAATTACCAGAAACTAATTTTATGACCGATTTTACAAGACCGAAAACCTCTCTTGTAAAAAACAAAACTTATCATTTTGAATTTTCACAAAACTTGTCACAAAAAATTATTAAATTAACAGGAGGTTCCCATTTATCAACCTATCTATTCCTATTAACCGGATTTAAGATTTTGTTATATAAATATACCGGAAATCAAGATATTTTAGTCGGGAGTCCTGTTTATAAACAAGAGCAAACAAAAAATCAAATTATTCCCTTACGTTCTAGTATTAACCATCAACTCACTTGCAAAGAATTTCTATTGCAAGTCAAAGATACCGTTATCAGCGCCTACAGTCATCAAAATTATCTTTTTGATGATATGGTGAATTTATTGGAAATTTCCCCCAGTCTAAATCGTTGTCCGATTTTTGATATCGTTATTTTATTAGAAAATATTCATAACTCTGATCAGATTGCAAATTTGCAAAATGATTTAACTTTTGCCTTTGTCGTTGTCGGAGATGAGATTAAAGGAAAAATTGAATATAATGACAATCTTTTTAGGAAAGAAAGTATTGAACAAATTGCTAAATCCTATCTAACCTTAATAAAAGCAATTTTAGAAAACTTTGATAGTCCGATTTCAAGCTTAAGTTTATTAACTGAAAATGAACAACAACAGTTATTAGAAACGTTCAATAATAATAGCCAAAACTTCCCCGTTGAAAAAACGATACAAAGTTTATTTGAAGAACAGGTTAAACAAACCCCCGATAAAATTGCAGCCATTGATAACCAAACCCAAATTACTTATAAACAACTCGAAGAAACCGCAAATCAACTCGCAAGATTAATTCAGAAACTTGGAATTAAATCAGGGGACTTAGTAGGGATTTTTAAACAACGGGATATTAATTTCTTAGTGGGTATTCTGGCTATCTTAAAAGCAGGAGGTGCTTATGTTCCCATTGATAGTAACTATCCGCCAGAGAGAGTTCAATATATGATTTCTAATAGTGAAGTTAAAATTCTTTTAACGGATTCATCTTGTCTCCAGAATTTAACTGATAATTTAGAAACCTGTGAACATTTAAACGCTGTGGTTTGTTTAGATAAAACTGCTGTTAATGAAGACTTATCAACGGTTCAGATTTATACCCCTCTCGCCTTTCAAAACTTACCAACAACTCCCCTACAAATTCCTCAATCAGGAATTGACCTAGCTTACATGATTTATACGTCGGGTTCTACGGGATTACCCAAAGGCGCAATGATTAGACATGGGGGTGCGATTAATCACATTTATGCTCAATTTCATGCTTTAGAATTAAATGAAGCGTTTACCTTTTTGCAAAGCGCACCAGCATCATCGGATATTTCAGTTTGGCAGTTTTTAGCCCCGATTTTAATAGGCGGAAAAACAGTCATTATTGACTCAGAAACCGTCAGTGAGCCGCAGAAATTATTTCAAATTATTCAACAGCAAAAGGTTAATTTAATTGAATTAGTCCCCGTTGTTCTCAGTCATTTACTTGATTATGTTTCCCAATTAACTGATGACGAAAAAACGTTACCTAACCTGAAATGGATGATGGTGACAGGGGAATCTGTATCGGTAGACTTAGTAAATCGTTGGCTAAAAATCTATCCCGAAATTAAAGTAATTAATGCCTATGGCCCCACAGAAGCAGCCGATGATATTAGTCAATTTATTATTGATAAACCGTTACCTGAAAATCAACGAACGGTTCCCATTGGTAAACCTTTAGCCAACTTAAATTTGTATATTTTAGACGCACAAATGCAACCTGTTCCAATTGGCGTAATGGGAGAAATTTGTGTCTCTGGTTTTGGGGTGGGTTTAGGATATTGGAAAAATCAAGCCGCAACTCAACGCAGTTTTGTACCAAATCCCTTTACAACTGTTGCTAAACCTTTACCAGGAACCAAGATTGATTTTATTTATAAAACAGGAGATTTAGGTCGATGGTTACCCGATGGAAATATTGAGTTTTTTGGAAGAATTGATCATCAAGTCAAAATTCGAGGTTTCCGAATAGAATTAGGGGAAATTGAAGCCGTCCTGAGTCAATATTCGGGGGTTAAAGAAACGGTAGTTATTGTACGAGAAGATACGCCAGGGGATAAACGTTTAGTCGCTTATCTCGTGCCGGATCTTAACTTAAATCGTGAAAAAATTCCTGAATTGCGACAATTTTTAAAGGAAAAATTGCCTGAATATATGCTGCCATCGGCGTTTGTTTTCATGGAGTCACTACCATTAACTCCCAGTGGAAAAGTTGATCGCAAAGCCTTACCCGTACCTGCTTCTACTCCTGAATTAGATGTACAGTTTGTCGCACCTCGCACCCCCACAGAACAAATTGTTGCCGATATTTGGGGAGATATTTTAAAGCAAGAAAAGGTGGGAATTTATGACAATTTCTTTAATCTAGGCGGACATTCCCTATTAGCAACCCAAGTAATTTCTCGGCTACGGGAAGCGTTCAAAATTGAGTTACCATTACGCAGTTTATTTGAAGAACCTACCGTTGTTCAATTGGTAGAAACGATTGAAAAAATTAGAACCTTAAAACAGTTAAAAACGGTTCCAGTAGATTCAACGGAAGAGCGAGAAGAAATTGAATTTTAACCTATAAAAATTATTTGTGATTAATCATGAACACGATAACAGAATTTTTGTCTTACCTTTCCAGCTTAGATATCAAATTATGGGCAGAAGGCGATCGCTTACGTTGTAACGCACCTAAAGATACCCTCACCGCCGAAATTAAGGCAGAATTAGCAGCACGAAAAGCAGAAATTCTGGCATTTTTTAGTCAAGAAAACTTAGCCATTCGGGAAAATTCAAAGCGTATTCAACCCATGTCGCGACCTGAAAAAATTCCCCTTTCTTTTGCTCAACAACGGCTTTGGTTTTTTACCCAATTAGAACCCGAAAGTTTTGCGTACCATTTGCCGATCGCAGTCAAACTTAAAGGACAGTTAAATATAAAAGTTATTTCCCAAAGCCTTACGGAAATCGTTCACCGTCATGAGGGATTAAGAACGAATTTTACCGTTGTGAATGAGGAACCTGTACAAGTTATTGGGAATGCAGATCAATTTGCTTTATCAGTTATTGATTTACAGGATATTGCCGAAGCAGAACAACAACAAACCGTTTTAAAATGGGCTGCGTCTGACGCTCAAAAACCCTTTAATTTAACTCAAGATTCTTTAATTCGGGCGACTTTACTGCAACTTTCAGAAACCAATTTTGTCTTATTACTAACCTTACATCATATTATTTCTGATGGTTGGTCGCTGGAAATTTTTATTAAAGAACTCACCAGTTTATATGGGGCATTTTTGGAAAATAAACCGTCTCCCCTTTCTCCCCTCCCGATTCAATATGCTGATTTTGCAATTTGGCAAAGACAATGGTTACAAGGGGAAGTTTTACAAACTCAACTCAATTATTGGAAACAGCAATTAAAAGGCGATTTACCGATTTTAGAGTTACCGTGCGATGGGCTATGCCCAGCCGGAGGCTATCGCCCTCGTCCGACAATTCAAAGTAATCATGGTGCAGCAAAAACCTTTATCTTATCTTCTGATATAACACAACAGTTAAAAGTATTTTCTCAGCAGCAGAATGTCACATTATTTATGACGTTATTAGCTGCATTTAAAGTATTACTATACCGCTATACCCAACAGCAAGATCTCCTCATTGGCACTCCCATTGCTAACCGCAATCGCTCTGAAATTGAAGGATTAATCGGCTTTTTTGTCAACACCTTAGTCTTGCGAACTAATCTTGGTAATAACCCAAGTTTTAAAGAACTATTGCAGCAAGTTCGGGAAGTCACATTAGAAGCATATTCTCATCAAGATCTTCCCTTTGAACGCTTAGTTGAAGAACTGCAACCTGGACGCAATTTAAGTTATAATCCCTTATTTCAGGTGATGTTTATTTTGCAAAACGCACCCACAGAACAGCTTAAATTACCCGACTTAACTTTAGAAACCTTAACAACTGAAAAAAACACCGCTAATTTTGATCTCACCCTTTCGATCTCCGAAACCCAAACCGGGTTAATCGCTGAGTTTGAATATAATACCGATCTCTTTAATTCCGATAGAATCAGCCGAATGGGGGAGCATTTCCAAGTTTTATTAGAAGGAATTTTAGCGAACCCAGAACAGCGTTTATCCGATTTACCTTTACTCACAGCAAAGGAAAAAAATCAGCTATTTTTTGAATGGAATGGAACCCAACTCAATGTTCCTCAAAATCTGTGTATTCATCAACTCTTTGAAGCACAAGTTGAAAAAACACCCGATGCAGTAGCGGTTGTCTTTGAACAGGAATATTTAACCTATCAACAATTGAATCAAAAAGCGAATCAATTTGCTCATTATCTCCAAGAAATCGGGATCAAACCTGAAGCATTAATCGGAATTTCTGTTGAGCGTTCCTTAGAGATGATGGTGGGAATTCTTGGCATCCTAAAAGCGGGCGCTGCCTATGTTCCCCTAGATCCTAACTATCCTAAAGATCGATTAGCTTATATGGTGGAAGATTCCCAAATTCAAGTGCTAATTACACAAGAAAGACTGTTGCATAAACTTCCTAATCACATCAAAAAACTAATCTGTTTGGATGCTAATCAGGGAGAAATTGACAAACATAAAACTACTAATCTCAACACCGAAACTAACCCTAATTACTTAGCTTATGTCATTTATACTTCAGGTTCCACAGGTCAATCTAAGGGGGTGATGATTGAACACCTTAGCTTAGTTAATGCTTATTTTTCCTGGGAAGATGCCTATCAATTGCGAAGTAGAACAACTAGCCATTTACAGATGGCAAGTTTCTCCTTTGATGTGTTTTCCGGGGATTGGATTCGTGCGCTTTGTTCAGGGAGTAAACTTGTTTTATGTCCCCGTGATTTTCTCCTTGAACCCGATAAACTTTATCAACTCATGGTTCAAGAAACAGTAGATTGTGCTGAGTTTGTTCCTGTGGTATTGCGAAATTTAATTCAGTATTTAGAAACAAATCAACACCGTTTAGATTTTATGCGCTTGCTGGTCTGTGGTTCTGATAGTTGGTATGTGCGAGAATATCAAAAAATTCGTCAATTTTGCAGTTCTCAAACTCGCCTAATTAATTCTTTCGGGGTCACGGAAGCAACGATTGATAGTTCCTATTTTGAAACCGAAAACACAGATTTATCACCCGATCAATTAGTCCCCATTGGACGACCCTTTGCGAATACCAAAATCTACATTTTAGATCCCAATTTAAACCCGCTTCCGATTGGTATTCCGGGTGAACTTTATATTAGTGGAATAGGGGTTGCTAGAGGCTATTTAAATCGCCCAGATTTAACCAAAGAAAGATTTATTTCTGTACAGAATTTTCCATCTACTAAACTTTATAAAACAGGCGATTTAGCTCGTTATCTCCCAACTGGAGAAATTGAATATTTAGGGCGAATCGATCATCAAGTTAAAATTCGAGGATTTCGGATTGAAATCGGTGAAATAGAAACTCAACTGATTCAGCATCCAGAAGTTAAAGAAGCAGTGGTTTCTTTTCAGGAATATCAGTTAGGCGAAAAGCGATTAGTTGCTTATATTATTCTTAAAAAATTTGAATTAAATTCTGAAAAGTTTACTTCAGAACTGCGACAATTTTTACGACAAAAGCTTCCTGAATATATGATTCCTTCCGCTTTTATAAGTCTTGATACATTCCCCTTAACGCCTAATGGAAAAATAGACCGTCGAGCGCTCCCGACACCGGATTGGTTACACAGAAATATTAGCCAAAACTTGACTCATCCCCGTACTGCTATTGAAGAAGCGATCGCTCAGATTTGGACTCAAATTCTAGGGTTAGAAACTGTTGGAATTGATCAAAATTTCTTTGAATTAGGGGGACATTCTTTATTAGCTACTCAATTAATTTCTCGACTCCGCCAGATCTTCCAAATAGAATTACCCCTCCAGAAAATATTTGAATTTCCTACAGTTTCCGGGTTAGCAAATGTTGTGGGAACGAGCAAAAAAATCCAAGACAGTTTTAGTGGATTTCCCATCTTTCCGATGTCAAGAAAAGAACCTCTACCACTATCTTTTGCTCAACAAAGACTCTGGTTTTTAGAACAATTACAACCGAATAAAGCTGCTTATAATATTACCGAAGCGGTGCGGGTTTTAGGTTCACTCAATATCACCGCTTTAGAAGCCAGCTTAAACGAAATTATTAAACGCCATGAAGCCTTACGCACCTTTTTTATCGAGGTAGAAGGTTCACCCTTGCAGATCATTACTGAACATCTGCAATTATCGATACCTATCCTCGATTTACAACCCCTTTCAACCCCAGAAAAAGAGCATCAAGTTCAGCAAATTATCACCCAAGAAATTCAACAGCCATTTAATTTACAAGAACTTCCATTGTTACGAGTTATTCTTATTAAATTAACGGCAACAGAATCGGTTATTGTCTTCACAATGCACCATATTATTTCTGATGCTTGGTCGATGGCAGTTTTAATTCAAGAATTTGTTGCTTTATATCCTGCCTTGGCGATAGGAAATGCGATTCAATTGCCCCAACTCCCGATTCAATATGGAGATTTTGCTGTTTGGCAGCGACAATGGTTACAAGGAGAAGTTTTGCAAACTCAACTAACCTATTGGAAGCAAAAATTAGGTGCAAAGTTACCCGTTCTTAAATTACCTTATCTCACTAATCAAGCTTTATCTCAAAGGGATCAAGCGGGTATTAAAACCTTTACCTTATCAGCAGAACTATCCCAAGCCTTAAATAGTCTGAGTCTCCAAGAAAATGTCACTTTATTTATGACTTTGATGGCTGCTTTAAATACGTTATTTTATCGCGCCACTGGTCAAGACGATATTGTAATTGGCACTGATGTTGCCAACCGAAACAGAGGGGAAACAGAAAAGTTAATTGGCTTTTTTGTTAACTTGTTAATCTTACGCACCGATTTATCTGGTTATCCAAGTTTTCGAGAACTTTTGCAACGGGTGAGAACTGTTACCTTAGAAGCTTATTCCCATCAAGATTTACCGTTTGAAAAGTTAGTTGAAGAACTACAGCCTGAACGTCATTTTAATCATAGTCCTTTATTCCAAGTCTTGTTTGTTATGGATAATGTACCCACCCAAACCCTAGAGTTACCTGGGCTTCAGTTAATGCCAATTGAGGCAAACTCTCAAACAGCAAAATTTGATTTAACCTTATTTATGTCAGAAACACCATCAGGAATTCGGGGAACTTGGTCTTACAAATCAAGTTTATTTGAACCGGAAAAGCTAACCCTAATCCTTGAAAGTTTTGTCCCACTACTCCAAAGTATTGTTACTAAACCTGATTCTCGAATTAACACTTTAGACCTTTTAAAACCGCTCCAAAAACAAGGGCAACAGGAACAAAGCAAAC
Source organism: Planktothrix sp. (assembly GCA_048595135.1). GTDB lineage: Bacteria > Cyanobacteriota > Cyanobacteriia > Cyanobacteriales > Microcoleaceae > JBMDYE01. The sequence goes on from JBMDYE010000655.1 coordinate 13,470, forward strand.
TTAAAAAGTTAATGCAAATTAAACCCAAAACCCTTAAATTGTAAAGGCGTTTTAAACAGCATTTTTACATCAATCAATCAATCATAAATTTTGAAGGAGTTATTCATGTTTCAGTCAGTTGTTGAAGGTTTTCGTCTCTCTCCCCAGCAAAAACAGCTTTGGCTACAGCAAGAAAACTCTCTAACCAATGTCGCTCAACTTGCTATTTTATTAACAGGTCAACTTAACCTAAACGCTTTAAAAGCAGCGATTCAAAATGTTGTCAATCGCCACGAAATTCTCCGCACTACGTTTCACAGCTTACCTGGAGTCAAAATCCCCATTCAAGTCATTCAAAATAATAGTATTCCCGTTTGGAATACCTTTGATTTTAGACAGTACGAACCTGATCAAAAGTCACAAAAAATTGAAAATTATTTAATTGAAAATCGTCGCTTCGTTAAGAACGAAAGTAATGCTTCCCTATTCCAGCTTAGTTTACTGATTCTCTCAGAAGATCAGCATCTTTTAGTATTAACTTTACCCACTTTATGCGCTGATGCTTGGACACTGAATAACCTCTTTTCAGAAATCAGTCAAACTTATTCACTCTGCTTAAAAAATCAAGATTTACAAGCAATATTCGAGGAACCCATACAATATATTCAATTTGCAGAATGGCAAAATCAACTGTTAGAAGAGGAAGAGGCAAAAGCCGGAAAAGAATTTTGGCAACAACCGGATTTTATAGCTCAATCTCCGCTCATTTTACCGTTAGAAAATGCTCAATCTGGGGAAAACCAAAGAACCGTTGCTATTAGATCTCAAAGTATTTCTCCAGAACTAACTGCTAAACTAGCTGAAGTAGCAACTCAGTATCAAACAACGACGGCTAACATTTTGTTAACTTGTTGGCAAACTTTACTCTGGCGACTCACTCAACAGTCAAATTTCACGATTTACACCATCTTAACTGATCGAAAATATGAAGAATTGCAGGAACTTCTAGGGTTAGCAGCTAAATCCTTACCTGTCCCTAGTGTGTTCCAGCAGGATTTTAAATTTTTAGAGGTTTTGACTCAAGTTACTGAGAGAATTAATCAGATTCAGAAATGGCAGGAATATTATATTGAATCTGAAAATATAGCCGAAGTTGAGCATATTGGTTTTGAATATTACGAGTTACCAGAGGATTATGTAGGCGAGAATTTATCTTTTTCTATCTATCGCCATTTTTATTGCTTTAATTTCTTTAAATTAAAGTTAAATTGTCTGCAACTCAAATCAGAAATTCGTTTAGAATTACACTCAGATCAGCATTTATTTTGCTCCAGCACCCAGCAACAGCTATTAAACAATTTTATAACTCTACTTACTGATGCAGTAGATCGTTTAAATGCTACTGTCGCTGAATTAGAAATCCTTAATAGCCAAGACAAAAATCAATTATTAATTGAATTGAATCACACCCAGAAACAGTATCCAAATACTCAGGGAATACACCAACTCTTTGAACAGCAAGTTGAAAAGACACCAGAAAATATTGCAGGTGTTTTTGACAATGAAACTTTGACTTATTCCCAACTTAATACAAAAGCCAATCAACTTGCTCATTACTTAAAAAAATTAGGGGTGGGTACAGATGATTTAGTGGGTTTATATGTCGAACGCAGTCTTAATATGATTGTAGGGATTTTGGGTATTCTCAAAGCGGGGGCTGCTTATTTGCCTTTAGACTCTAAATTACCCGCAGAAAATTTAGCCTTTCGCTTACAAGATGCCCAAACTTCAATTGTCTTAACCCAACAGTCATTAGTTACCACTATTCCTAACACAATATCTCAGATTATTTGTTTAGATATAAACTGGGAAATGATCGCCCAGGAAAGTAAAGAAAACCTGCCTAATTCTGTACAACCTGAACATTTAGTTTATGCAATTTTTACTTCCGGTTCAACAGGCCAGCCGAAAGCAGTTACTATTGAACACCAACAATTGCTCAATTATGTTTACGGGATTTTAGATCGGATTCCATTCCGGCAATCTGCCAGTTTTGCAACGGTTTCTACCTTTGCTTCTGACTTAGGAAATACAATGATATTTCCGGCTTTATGTACAGGCGGATGTTTACATATTTTACCTCAAGAAATTGTTTCTGATGCCCAAGCGATCGCTTCTTATTTTCAACGTTATCCGATTGATTATCTAAAAATTGTTCCCTCTCATCTAAAAGCCCTTTTAACGGCTAATCCACACCCTTCTATTCTTCCTCATAAATGCCTAATTTTAGGAGGAGAAACTAGCAGTTGGGAACTCATCGAAACTGTCCAAAGAATTGCCCCTACCTGCAAAATTTTTAACCATTACGGCCCCACAGAAACAACCGTTGGTGTCCTGACTTATCCGGTCGAAATTCCCTATCCTAAAGCCAAAACGGTTCCCGTGGGAAAACCCCTTCCTAATACTCAAATATTCGTTCTTGATTCTTTATTAAAACCTGTCCCTATTGGCGTACCAGGTGAACTTTATATTGGCGGTGCTGGTGTAGCCAGAGGTTATCTAAATCGACCCGAATTAACTCAAGAAAAATTCATTAATCAGTTATCAGTTATCAGTTATCAGTCATCAGTTCAGCCGTCATCCAGACTTTATAAAACGGGTGACTTAGTTCGTTACTTACCCGATGGAAACCTTGAATTTTTAGGGCGAGTGGATAACCAAATTAAAATTCGCGGTTTTCGTGTTGAATTAGGAGAAATAGAAGTTATTCTTCAGCAGCATCGTGAGGTACAAACTGCCGTTGTTATCGCTGAATCCGAACAGAATTTAGTAGCTTATATTGTGCCTCATTCTCCCTTTTCTTATCATCCTAAACAACAGTCAGAATTAATTAGTAATTTACGCAATTTTGGCTTACGAAAACTCCCTGATTATATGTTACCCTCGGCTTTTGTCGTGCTAAAGGCGTTACCATTAACACCGAATGGGAAGGTAGACCGTCAAGCGTTATCCAAACTTGAAAAAACCCGTTCTGTCGTTGATAAAGCTTCTACACTTCCCCAAACTTTAGTTGAGAAACAGTTAGCTGAAATTTGGCAAGATCTTCTTAAATTAGAACAAGTTGGGATTGAAGATAATTTCTTTGATTTAGGGGGACATTCTCTACTGGTCACACAACTTTTAGCGAGAGTTAGAAAAGCATTTAAAATTAATCTCGAATTACGGGATTTATTTAATGCACCCACTATCACTGAGTTAGCTGGTATTATTGAGAATAAAACCGTTAGTTCTGCCTCTTCTGATCTTCGGGTTAACCTCTTAGAAGAAGCAGTTTTAGATCCGACGATTTACCCCAAAACTCCGATTCAATATCCTAACAATCCGCAATCTATCTTATTAACAGGCGCAACGGGTTTTCTGGGTGTATTCCTACTCAAGGAACTGTTACAGCAAACCATCGCAGATATCTATTATTTGGTACGATCTAAAGATCAGGTTTCTGGACAAGAACGATTAATTCAGAGTTTAAAGTCTTATCAAGTTTGGGATGAAAAATTCGGCAATAGAATTATTCCGGTTATTGGAGATTTAGCTCAACCCTTACTCGGACTCTCGGAAGAACAGTTTCAAGATTTAGCTCGTCAAATTGATGTGATTTATCATAATGGAGCTTGGGTTAATTTTACTTATCCTTACTCGGTTCTTAAACCTGCTAACGTATTAGGAACCCAGGAAGTTCTACGACTAGCAACCCAAATAAAAGTTAAACCCGTTCATTTTATTTCTACAATTGGCGTTGCTAGAATTCCAGATCAATCTGACTCTAACAACCAGAGTGATCAAGGGTATACTGAAAGCAAATGGGTAGCAGAAAAGTTAGTTAAAATTGCTGGAGAACGCGGCGTTCCGATTTCTATTTACAGACCGGGACGAATTTCTGGTGACAGTCAAACAGGAGTTTGTAACCCAGAAGATCATACCTTTAGAATGATTCGGGGTTGTATTCAACTCGGAAGTGTTCCTCAGCAAAATGTTAGCGTAAATTTAACGCCTGTTGATTATGCGAGTCAAGCCATTGTTTATTTATCTCAACAAGAAAGTTCTTTGAACCGAATTTTTGACATTGTTAATCCCCAATCAATTGCTTGGAATGATCTTGCTGATTTAATCACGTCCTTGGGATATCCTTTACAACAAATTCCTTACGAAGATTGGCGACAAAAATTAATCCAAATTTCTGACACGGAAACGAATCATGCTTTATATCCTTTAATTAGCATTTTCTCAGAAGTTTCTGAAGAATCTAATCACCTGACTTTCCATCCCAACCCTTCTAATTCTCAAACTATTCAGGGAGATTTAGCAGAACCTGGGATAACTTGTCCCCCAGTTAATCGTCAACTATTAGAAACCTATTTTTCCTATTTAGTTGAAAGGGGTTTTCTGAGTTCAATAGCTTGATCAATAGAGTCAATTGAAAACCAAAGGAAGAAACTAAAATGGCAAATTCTATCGCTTTACATCAGCAACAGTCTTTGATTAACTTTATTGAATGCTTTAATCAGCGCACCAAAGCATCAAAACAATTAGCTCAACAATATCGTTCTATTCTGGCGGATAATAAAACCTTTGTTGAGTTTAATCCTGTCTTAAAAGAACTGTTTTATCCCATCGTTGCTAAACAATCATCGGGAGCTAAAATTTGGGATATTGACGGTAATGAATATATTGATTTCACGATGGGATTTGGGGTAAATTTATTCGGTCATAATCCCCCATTTATTAAAGAAGCGTTAATCAGCCAACTCAATCAAGGAATACAAATTGGCCCCCAAGCTGAACTAGCAGGGGAAGTAGCGCAATTAATTTGTGAATTTACGGGAATGGAACGGGTGGCTTTTAGTAACACAGGAACAGAAGCCGTAATGACTGCAATTCGTTTAGCCAGAACGGCAACAGGACGCAATAAAATTGTTTTATTTAAAGGATCTTATCACGGACATTTTGATGGGACACTTGCTAAAAGTTACTGGGTTAATGAGCAGCTTCAATCCTTACCGATTTCCCCAGGAATACCGCTAAATTTTGTGCAGGATGTTTTAGTCTTAAATTATGATAATCCTCAATCTTTAGAACTCATTAAAACTCATGCTTCAGAATTAGCTGCGGTTTTAGTTGAACCCGTACAAACCCGCAATTTAAGTCTTCAACCCCAAGACTTTCTCAAACAATTAAGGCAACTCACTCTAGATTTAGAAATCCCCTTAATTTTTGATGAAATGGTGACGGGTTTTCGCATTCATCCCGGTGGCGCACAAGCTTGGTTTGGAATTCAGGCAGATATTGCTACTTATGGCAAAATTGTTGGTGGTGGTTTACCCATTGGAGTAATAGCAGGTCAAGCTAAATATATGAATGCTATTGATGGGGGAATTTGGCAGTATGGAGACTCATCCTATCCTCAAGAAAAAACAACCTTTTTTGCAGGAACATTTTGTAAACATCCCCTGGCTTTAGCAGCAGCAAAAGCGGTACTGGAGTATTTAAAAATTAAAGGTTCTGGTTTACAAACCCAATTAAATGAGTTAACCTCAAATTTTGTTAAAACGCTCAATACTTAATTTAATTAGGAGAAACTTCCAATTCAAATGACTTCTTTTGGTTCAATTTTTGGAACTGTTGCTGCTAGTAATGAGCAATCTGAAACGGATTCAGAAGCCGCTATTGTTTTTGATTTATTGTATTATCATTTGCTTTTCCGAGGCGTTATGCTTCGAGGTGGAGGCGGTTTTTTATCGACTGCTCATACACCAGATGATCTTGAAAAAATTCTTGAGGCTCTCAAAGAGAGTGTTCAAGAATTAAGAGCAGGTTATTTCTTGCCTTAATTATTTAACAACATGATGACAAAATTGGAGGAAGATCTAAGTCGCAGAAAAAATGATTTAACTCAATTTTGACTGTCAATACCCTGGATAACCAACCTCAACAACACTCAACCTCAAACACCCAACCCCTAATCCC
>JBMDYE010000656.1:0-15901 GCA_048595135.1 Planktothrix sp.
GGACAATATTTTTGTTTAGCTCAAGGGTGTACGATTGTTTATACGAATATTCGTTATTTTAAACAGGATCTTAAACAATTTAAACCCCATTACATGATTAGTGTTCCCCGAATTTGGGAAGCGATTTATGAAGGGGTTCAGAAACAATTCCGCGAACAACCGACTTCTAAACAAAAATTAGTCAATTTCTTTTTATCCGTCAGTGAACGGTATATTTTAGCCCGTCGAATTGTACAAGGATTAACGTTAAGTTTAGACCAACCTTCTACAACCCAAAAATTAATCGCTCGTCTGCAAACGTTAATTTTAGCACCGCTTCATCAATTGGGCGATCGCTTAGTCTATCAAAAAGTTCGAGAAGCCACCGGAGGAGAGATCAAATTTGCCATTAGTGGTGGCGGTTCCTTAGCCATGCACTTAGAAAATTTTTATGAAATTGTCGGGGTTAATTTATTAGTGGGATATGGCTTAACCGAAACCGCCCCCGTCTTAAGCGCCCGTCGTAATTGGCATAATTTAAGGGGTTCCTCTGGTAAACCGATTCCAGGAACAGAACTCCGCATTGTTGACCCCGAAACCCGCCAAACCGTTCCCTATGGTGAAAAAGGGTTAGTATTAGCACGGGGGCCCCAGGTGATGAAAGGGTATTTTGAAAACCCCCAAGCCACGGCAAAAGCGATTGATTTAGACGGGTGGTTTGATACGGGAGATTTAGGCTGGTTATCCCCACAAAATGATTTAGTCTTAACAGGTCGGGCGAAAGATACGATTGTTTTAACCAATGGTGAAAATATCGAACCCCAACCCATAGAAGATGCTTGTTTACGCAGTCCCTATATTGATCAAATCATGTTAGTGGGACAGGATCAAAAAATGTTAGGGGCGCTGATTGTTCCGAATTTAGATGCTTTAAAACAATGGGCAATTCAACAAAATTTAACGCTCAAATTGCCAGGAGAAAATCCCCCCTCCCTCGGTCGAGACATTACCCTCGATAGTCCCGAAGTCCAAACCCTGTTTGTCCAGGAACTCAACCGAGAAGTCAAAAACCGTCCCAGTTATCGGATTGATGACCGGATTGGGCCATTCCGATTGTTGCTTGAACCCTTTTCCATGGAAAACGGACTATTAACCCAAACTTTGAAGGTTAAGCGCCCGGTTGTAATGGAACGTTACCGCGATATGATTAACGGAATGTACGAAACCGTCACCCGTTCTCAGTAAACAGCGAATCAGAACTCGCAAGATTAGGGCAGCCTCCATCATCACTGAGAAGGTTCTCGACTGTGGTTGAGTTGGGGCTTTGCCTTTGAACCCTTGCGGGTGGCGGGGGACTGAAAACGGACACACAAACTCTTATGGACACTCCCAAACAATTACTGTTAAAACGAGCCATCAACGTTAAGGCGGTGGTCACACCTCGTTGGAAAGAAGAAGCTCAACAGCAACTGCAACTCCAAATTAATCAATTGGATAGTCAGTTGCAACAATTAGAAATGCAAGGTCAAAGAATGGTGGCAGAAATTAAACGCCAAAGTATCCAACCTTTCGGCCCGGAAACTGCCCAACAAATTGAAAGTATTCAAGCGCAAGTTAATGAGCGCAAAAGTCAACTGTTAGACCAAAAAAACCAAAATTTGCAACAACTCCAACAAGTGCAAACTTTAGACTTAGAACAAGAAGTCAGTCAAGGACAAATTGAAAGTGTTTTTACTGTTGTAGAAGGGGATAACTTAGTCAGTAAAATGCAAGTTGAAGTTCTCCTCCGCGATGGCATCATCGAAGAAATTCGAGGAGACATCTAAAGAAGAATTAAGAATTAAGAATTAAGAATTAAGAATTGAAGGCAGGAGGCAGGAGGCAGAAGGCAGGAGGAAAAAGCAAGAAGAAAGAAGGAAGAAGGAAGGAAAAATAGTCCCCTTGTCCCTGCTTCCCCTGCTCCCTCTGCCTCCCCCGCTCCCTCCGCTCTCTTCCTTCTGCCTTCTGTATTAATCTATTACTAATTTGTTGTAACGCTCATGGCAATTTACGAAGTTTTTATGCCCGCCCTTAGTTCTACAATGACCGAGGGTAAAATTGTTTCTTGGCAAAAATCCCCTGGCGATAAAGTGGAAAAAGGGGAAACGGTTCTCATTGTTGAATCCGATAAAGCGGATATGGATGTGGAATCGTTCTATGAAGGGTTTTTAGCGACGATTCTCGTCGATGCGGGAGAATCTGCACCCGTTGGGAATACCATTGCTTTAATTGCAGAAACCGAAGCTGAAATTGAACAGGCCAAACAAAAAGCCACTTCTGGAGGCAGTTCTGCCCCTGCCCCGGCGGCGGAACCTGTTGCAGCCCCTGAACCTGTTGCTGCGGTTGCCGCTACCAGTTCGACGCCTCGCAATGGTCGTGTGGTGGTGTCCCCTCGCGCTCGGAAGTTAGCGAAAGAACTGAATGTTGACTTAAAAAATCTGACCGGAAGTGGCCCTCATGGTCGGATTGTGGCGGAAGATGTCCAAACGGCGTCAGGACGTCCGGCGGCGACTCCAACGGTTATTCCCGCCACTGCACCGAGGGTTCAACCTGCTGTTGCTCCCGCCCCTGCTGCTAAACCGATGACTCCGGTGGCGGCGACTGCGCCGACTCCCGCCCAGGTGCAACCCGGTCAAGTGGTACCGATGAACACCCTGCAAAATGCGGTGGTGCGGAATATGATGGCGAGTTTGTCGGTTCCCGTGTTCCGTGTCGGATATACGATCACAACGGATGCTTTGGATACCTTGTATAAACAGTTAAAATCCAAAGGCGTCACCATGACCGGATTGTTAGCAAAAGCGGTGGCGGTGACGTTACAAAAACACCCCGTTGTGAATGCCAGTTATGTTGAAAATGGCATTCAATATAATAGTGGAATTAATATTGCCGTTGCGGTGGCAATGCCCGATGGGGGGTTAATTACTCCGGTGTTAAGAAATGCCGATCAAATTGATATTTATTCCCTGTCTCGTAGCTGGCAAGATTTAGTAGAACGGTCTAGATCAAAACAGTTACAACCGGATGAATACAGCACCGGAACCTTTACCTTATCCAATTTAGGGATGTTTGGAGTTGATCGATTTGATGCAATTTTACCCCCTGGTCAAGGTTCAATTTTAGCCGTTGGGGCGTCTCGTCCCCAATTAGTAGTGGCTGCCGATGGTTCAATGGCTGTTAAACGCCAAATGCAAGTTAATATTACTTGCGATCACCGCATTATTTATGGTGCGGATGCCGCCGCCTTCCTACAAGATTTGGCAAAATTAATTGAAACCAATGTGCAGTCGTTAACAATGTAAAATCAGTAATCAGTAATCAGTAATCAGTAATCAGTAATCAGTAGGGAAGTCAGGAGTTATTTCTCTGGTTTCAAGGTTCAACCTTGAAACCCATTCTTCAAGGCTCTGCCTTATTAAGGATTACAGTAGGCAGAGCCTACCACAATACATTGCTAGGTTGAACCTAGCAACGAGAATTACTGATTACTGTTTTACTGATTAATGATTACTGATTACTGTTTTACTGATTACTGATTACTGATTACTGATTACTGATTATGAAAGCTGTTTTAATGACTGAAGTTGGGGAACCGGATGTTCTGCAATTGCAGGAGGTTCCTGATCCTGAAATTCAATCGGAAACGGAAATTTTAGTGCGATTAAATGCTGCGGGAGTGAACCCAATTGATACAAAGTTACGCAGCCGAGGCACGTTTTATCCTGATCAAATGCCCGCAATTTTAGGTTGTGATGGGGCGGGAATTGTAGAAGCAGTTGGTTCAGAAGTTGAACAATTTCAAGTGGGAGATGCGGTTTATTTCTGCGATGGCGGACTCGGCGCAGAACACGGCAATTATGCCGAATTAACCGTTGTTGATGAAAAATTTGTGGCCTTAAAACCGCAAACGTTGAGTTTTGTGGAAGCGGCAGCATCACCTTTAGTATTAATTACCGCTTGGGAATCGTTATATGATCGCGGTAGATTACAACCTGGACAACGAATTTTAATTCATGCAGGCGCCGGAGGCGTGGGTCATGTTGCCATTCAGTTAGCCAAATTACAAGGGGCAGAAGTGGCAACAACGGTGGGAAATGCTGAAAATGCTGCTTTTGTGGAAGAATTGGGCGCTGATTTAATTATTAATTATAAAGAAGACGATTTTGTTGAACAAGTTTTGGAATGGACGGATGGAGAAGGGGTGGATTTAGCCTTTGATACCGTTGGCAAAGAAACGTTTTATCAAACGGTTGGCGCTGTCAAAAATTATGGGGATTTAGTAACAATTTTAGAACCTGATCCAAAAGTGGGTACGTTAAAAGATGCCCGGTTAAAAAATTTACGGATTAGTTTAGAATTAATGTTAACCCCGATGTTACAAGGACGGGTGGATGATCAACTCGATCAAATGAAAATTCTGCAACAATGCGCCCGTTTAATTGATGACGAGAAATTAAAAATTTACGTTGATCAAACCTTTCCTCTCGCTGAAGCGGCTGAAGCTCATCGGACGTTAGAAGCCGGGATAAGACGAGGAAAATTAGTGTTAACAATGGGTTGATTGGTGCTGGACAACAAAATAAGATGATCAGCAGTTTGGCTGAATTCCTAACCCCAGGGGGAGTAATTAATAATTTTTGATACTTATTCCCTCTCCTACAAGGAGAGGGTAGGGAGAAGTGGAGAGGGAGTTAGGGGAAAAGGTCTAAAGTTTAATCTATGCTTGGACTACTATCCATTTAAAAAGTTTAAAAAAACGTTAAAGATTAAAGGAAAAATATTAGATTAGATATAATCAGGCATAGGGTGTAACGTTTTGTTAATCTAATTTTTGTAGCAAAAGTTTAATTTTTAATTAATCTATAACTTCATTTTAAGCTGTTAAGTCTCTAAATTGGGAATTGAGAAATTGTGATATCCTAGTAAGATAATAGTCCGTGTTTGCCACGAGATTAACTTTAAAGACGTAACAGCTTATCGCTGCTCAACTGAGTTAATTAGTGTTGATATTGTTGATATAAATTGCTCACTTAAACTCCCTACGATCCTCACAATAAAATTTTGTTAAAGACAACTTTTAAGGGGCAAAACTAAACATGAATTCATCACAAACCTTAAATAAAGCTAATATTTTAATTATTGATGATGAAACTGATAATTTGTATTTATTAAAAAAGCTTTTTAGTAGTATCGGGCATTGTGTTCGCCTGCTCATTGATGGACGACACACCCTCAAAGAAGTACAGATTAATCCTCCTGATTTAATAGTATTAGATGTGATGATGCCGGGGATCGATGGCTATGAAATCTGTTCTCAACTCAAAGCCCATGAACAAACTCGACACATTCCTGTCATTTTTTTAAGCGCCTTAGATGCCAGCGTTAATCAAGTTCAAGCTTTTGCATTGGGAGCCGTTGACTATATTACAAAACCGTTTGATTTACAAGAAGTTAGAGCCAGAGTAGAAAACCAATTAAAAATTAGTAAACTTCAACAACAACTTCGGGAACAAAATGAGCGTTTGCAACAAGAAATTCAAGAACGACAACTCTTAGAAGAAAAACTCCGTTCTTCTCAAGAAGAAATTCGGTTCTTTTTTGAAGCAATGGCTGATATCGTTTTGCTGGTGGATGCTGAGGGAAATACAATCAAAGTAGCCCCCACAAACCCAGACCGATTGTATCCACCGGGAACCGATATTCTCAATCAAACGGTAAAAGCCTTTTTTACAGAACAAGGCGAACGATTTCGAGGTTATATTCAACACGCCTTAAGTCGCCAAGAGGTGGTGAACTGCGAATATAGCTTAACCGTTAATCAACAACCCGTTTGGTTTTCAGCCAGCATTGCACCCACATCAAATCATACGGTTGTTTGGGTGGCGCGAGATATTAGCGATAGCAAAGTTTTAGAACAAGAACTCGCTTTACGAGAAGCACGATTAAACGCCTTTTTCAACGCCGCGCCCATTGGAATGGGAATTGTTAATCGTCAACTACAATATGTTCAGGTCAACGAACTTTTAGCTCAGATTAATGAATATCCGGTAGCGGATCATATTGGAAAATCTTTACATGAAGTTGTCCCCCATATTGCGCCGACGATTGTTCCTTTATACCAACAAGTTTTAGATCGGGGGGAACCCATTCTCAACGTCGAAATCACGGGAGAACTTCCCAGTCAACCCGACATAACTCATCATTGGGTTGCTTCTTATTTTCCCATTTCCCAACAAAATGCTCACCCTTCGGGAGTGGGGTTAGTGGTCATGGAAATTACCGATCTAAAACGCACAGAATTAGAATTGCAACTGGCAAAAGAACGATTACAATATTTGCTTGAAACTAGCCCGGCTGTGATTTTTAGCTTCAAACCTCGGAACAATTGGGCCATGACCTTTATTAGTGAAAATGTTCAAAGTATTTTAGGATATCAATCCTCAGTCTTTTTACAGGATGCCGAGTTTTGGAAATCTTGTATTCACCCTGAAGATTTCATGATCATTTCCCAAGGTTTGCCAGAACTCTTTGAACAGGAATTTTACCATCACGAATATCGCATTCGCCACGCCAACGGAAACTATTGTTGGCTTGACGTTAAATTGCACATCGTCAGAGATGAAATGGGTCAACCGTTGGAATGTGTGGGCTATGGCGTGGATATTAGCGGTGTCTACGACGAGCTTCGCTTACGCAAACAAGCAGAAGAAGCGTTATGGGAAAGTGCCAGACGAGAACAAGCTTTATCGGTGGTGATTCAGAAAATGCGACAAACGTTAGACATTAATACTATCTTTGATGTCACCACTTCAGAACTGCGACAAGTCATTAATTGCGATCGCGTTTTAGTCTATCGGTTTAATCGGGATTGGACGGGACAATGTGTAGCAGAATCCGTTGGTAGCAATTGGAAACCTCTGCTCAACGATGCACCGTTTATCCTGAATCATTATGGCTGTCATAACCCCTGTTGTTTTCTAAAAAGCTTAAATCAGTGTGATACCTTTGCCGCTAAAATTTATTGGCAAGTAACTGAAGGTCGAGTTGACCGTCAAGAAATTCATTATCTAGCCATTGATGATATTTATAGTGCTAATTTTGATGGCGATTATCTTCAACTATTAGAACTGTTACAAGCTAAAGCTTATATTATTGTTCCCATCTTTTGTGGCGATCAACTGTGGGGATTATTATCAACCTATCAAAATAATACCCCTCGCCAATGGAAAGAAGGCGAAATTTCAATTGTTGAGCATATTGGTAATCAATTAGGCGTGGCTTTACAACAAGCCGAATTACTTCAACAAACCCAGGAACAATCGAATGCGTTGCAACAAGCATTACTAGCGGCTGATACCGCCAACCGGGCTAAAAGTGAATTTCTCGCCTCCATGAGTCATGAACTGCGTACCCCGTTAAATGCGATTCTGGGGTTTAGCCAAGTCATGAGCCATGATGGTTCCCTTTCTGAAGAAAATCATAAAAATTTAGGGATTATTAATCGGGCTGGAGAACATTTACTCGCCTTAATTGATGACATTTTAGAAGTGTCTAAAATTGAAGCGGGGCGAACTAATTTTAATAAAAATAGCTTTGATTTATTGCAACTGTTAGAAAGTATTGAAAAAATGTTACAGTTAAAAACTTTATCCAAAGGGTTAAAACTCCTGTTTAAATATGATCAATTGATTCCTCAATATATCCAGACTGATGAAGGAAAATTACGTCAAGTTCTGCTCAATCTTCTCGGTAATGCCATCAAATTTACTCAAAAAGGAAGTGTCACCCTCCGAGTTAGGGCAGAAACAGACCTTAACTCTAAACCAGATCCGCCCCCATCCCCCCTTCCGCCTTGTGTTCAAGCTTCTGATCCCTTACTGGGTCAACCGATAACACCCCAACTTCTGAACCCGTTAACAACCCCAGAGATAGAATCTTCTGACGCTGATCAAGTGACTCACAAGCTATACTTTGAAGTAGAAGATACGGGCCCCGGTATTGCTCCAGAAGAACTTAGTTTGTTATTTGAAGCGTTCGCCCAAACAGAAACGGGGCGAAAATCTAAGCAAGGCACAGGTTTAGGATTACCCATTAGTCAAAAATATGTACAGTTAATGGGAGGTGAAATTCAAGTTAAAAGTACGTTGGGTCAAGGCTGTCTCTTTACCTTTGATATTAAGATTGAATTAGGGGAAACTGCCTCGAATCAAGCTAATCAACTTGATGAACAGATTACAGGTTTAGCACCCGATCAACCCGATTATCGGATTTTAGTGGCAGATGATAATGATGAAAGTCGCTTGTTACTGCTGAAAATTTTAACATCCATTGGGTTTACAATTCGGGAAGCCACCAATGGGGAAGAAGCGGTTCAAATTTGGGAAAGTTGGCAACCTCATCTGATTTTGATGGATATGCAAATGCCTGTGATGGATGGTTATCAAGCCACTCAACAAATTCGGTTTCTCGAAGAGCAAAGATCGCAGCAATTCCCCGTAGCGGAAAGAACAGAATTTGCAGCCATTCAACCCTTATTAAGTCAGACCATTATTCTCGCGTTAACGGCGAGTAGCTTTGAAGAACAACGTCAAAAAATCTTATCAATGGGGTGTGACGAGCTTATCCGTAAGCCTTTCCAAGTGGGTTATTTATTAACAAGACTCAGCCATTTTTTAGGCGTTAAATATCTTAAGGGAACAAAAGCTAAACCGTCTCAAAGCCCCTCTGATCCCTCTCAAAAATTGAGTGATTCAGCATTAATCAAGCTGTTGGCGGAAAGTCGCCCTGAGTGGCTAATCACACTTTACAACTCAGCGTCTGAATGTAGTGATGATAAGGTACTGGAATTGATTAAAACTATACAAAATCAGCAAAAGGATTTAGCTGAAGCTTTAACAGAACTAACCGTAAATTTTGAATTTGGTAAAATCATGGATTTGATTAATCAGTGTAAAAAATTACAGTAGAATTAAGGGCTAGAAGGCAGGAGACAGCTTTGCTGGAGGAGAAAAAAGCAAGAAGGGAGAAGAAAGAAGGAAATTCTATGAATAATGACCTAAGCTTAATGCCTAAAGCTGATCTTTTATTAGTAGATGATCAGCCGAATAACTTAAGGGTACTAACCGCTATTTTAGTTAAAGAGGGGTATAGAATTCGCAAAGCGTTAAACGGAGAATTAGCGTTATTAGCCTGTCAAAAAATTTTACCCGATCTGATTTTATTAGATATTGCGATGCCCGATCTGGATGGCTATCAAGTTTGCCAACGTTTGAAAGCTGATCAAACCACCCGTGAAATTCCGATCATTTTTATTAGTGCTTTAGGTGATGTCACCGATAAAATTAAAGCCTTTGATGTGGGGGGAGTAGATTATATTACCAAACCCTTTCAAGCCGCTGAGGTCATTTCTAGAATTGGAACTCATTTGAAGATGCGATCGCTACAACTTAAACTTCAAGAAAAGAATTTAGCGTTAGAAGCAGAAATAGAACAGCGAAAAAATGCTCAAACGGCACTTCAATTGAGTGAAGCCAGAAATTTAGCCCTTTTAAATGCCATCCCTGATTTAATGTTGCGAATTCGTATAGATGGCATTTTTTTAGATTATCGAATTGCTAAAGATATGACCTTCTCTGACTCTAATTCTAGTTTTCCCATTCCCGATCTGTCCGAGGAAAAAGACGGATTTATTGGTAAAAAAGTCTTTGAAGTTTTGTCAGATGATTTAGCCGTTTGGCTGATGCACTATGTTGAACAAACCCTCCTGACTTCCGAGATTAATATTGGAGAATTTGTCCAAAAAAATCCCCCATCTATTGTTCAAACTCAAGGAGAATGGCAAATTTATGAAGCTCGATTTGTTAAAAGTTGTGAGGATGAAGTATTAGCCATTATTCGCAATGTTTCTGACCGGAAACTAACGGAAGCGTTACGTCTAAAAACAGAGGCGCAATTAAGCTGGCAAAAAAAACAGCTTGAACAAACCGTTCATGACCTCAAATTAGCGCAAACTCAACTGGTACAAAATGAAAAAATGGTGGGTTTAGGTCAATTAGTGGCGGGAATTGCCCATGAAATTAATAATCCGGTTAATTTTATTTACGGAAATATTCTTTATGCTCAAACTTATGTTAAAGATTTACTCACCTTAGTAGAAGCGTATCAACAAAATTGCGAACCGACCTGGAATATTAAAAAACTGTTGGAAGAAATCGATCTAAATTTCTTAAAAAATGATTTAGATCAATTGTTTGGTTCGATGCAAATGGGGGCTGAACGAATTCACAAAATGGTAATTTCCTTAAGAAGTTTTGCTCGATTAGATGAAGCAAAAATGAAACCTGTTGATATTCATGAAGGCATCAATAGCACTTTATTATTATTAGAATATAGACTGAAAGAAACCGATCAGCGTCCGGCAATTAAAGTCATTAAAAACTATAGTTTTTTGCCGAAAGTGACTTGTTATCCCAGTCAACTGAATCAAGTCTTTTTCCATCTCTTAACTAATGCCATTGATGCGTTAGAAAGCCGTGCAGAATTGGAGGATAATCCTTTTCAATATCCCCTCAAAATTGAAATTAAGACGGCGGAAACTTCTCAGTATATTTTAATTCAAATTAAAGATAATGGGATGGGAATTCCAGAAGCAACCCAACACCATTTATTTGATCCATTCTTTACAACAAAACCCGTCGGTACTGGGACAGGCTTGGGATTATCGATTAGTTATCAAATCATCGTCCAACAGCATCAAGGCTCGATTTCTTGTTCTTCCACCCCAGGAGATGGTGCTGAATTTACAATTAGAATTCCCAACTAATTAAACTAACCACAACGTATCTAAATAATTAATTCGTGCCGAAGGACTTAACGCGGCTAACACTTGTTCCCCATAACTGCGATGTAAAACCCGACTATCTAACAACGCGACAACCCCTTGACGATTTCTAACAGGCGCAACGGCCCGTTGTAATTCACTTAAAGCGGTAGGTAATAAATAAAAGCGAAACCAATCTAAATGACGGTGTTTATAATAAGCCACTTGTCCCGCTACTAACGGATGTTCTAAAGACGGAATGGGTAACGTCGCAATCACTAATAAATGGGGAGACGGGAACTGTCCTTGATATTGCCGCCAAAATTCCCAACCCGTGACTAAGATTCCATTTTCGGGTAAATCCGTTGTTTCTACCTGTACCCGTGACCCAAATTCCCCGGCTAAAACCGCCCCAATTTGAGCTTTTAACGGAACATCTCCAATCACTAATACGGTTAACCCCACCACCGAAACGCTCATATAAAGCATGGTCTGAATTTCTGCAATTAAAGCGGTTTGAAATTGAGGTGTATTCGGGAACGGTAAACGGGACGGTAAATACAGTTGAATCAGTTGATTTTGTCGGTCTGGGGTAAATTTAACCGAGGTCAATTCCCCCAGTCCCACCAATTGACGATAAATTGGGGCATTTTTATCTAAATCTAACGCACCCCCGATGAACACCACAGGCTGTTGTGACCAAATCCGACTTAACTCCGTCGCCACGTCTGCTGGCCCACAAGCGAGGGAAAACGTCCCCTGAGTTCGATCCACCTCAACCCATTTTAAGGCGTTGGGACAGTGCCAGCGTTGATAAAATTGTTGCCATTGTCTTAAGACTGGATTGGTAATTCCGCTTTCATCCAGGGTTTTATACAGATCTTCAATAATCTCTTGTTCGGGTGTATCCAACAGATAACAATGATAGGGGTTAGGAGGATGTTGAAAAAACAGCTTGGTCAGTTGTACTCTGGCTTCTCGAATGATTTCTGTCTGTTCTGGTCGGTGTTCCATCAGGGTTGTCCAGTCTTCCCCTTGTAACCGAAAGGTCAGGACTTGGCGTGTCCAGGTTTCTAAATCATCGACCCCATCGATGAGGGTGAGAATCTGGGGGGGAAAACGCTGTTGATGGGTGAGGCGATCGCCTAACCAAGCTTCAGGAGTCGTCAACAATACCCCCTTAAAGTCGGGGTCAGGCCAATGATCCCCCCGTTCTACGGGTTTATTAATCACTAAATCCGGTTGTTTTAAGTCCTCTGGGGTGATCCAGTCTTGCAGATTCAAGCGTTGCAGTTGGTCGAGAATCGGATCAGGTGCCACCACAATCACCGGTTGATTCCACACCAACAACGGCATCCAATAACTAAACCGATAGGAGTGATGGTATTGACTGGGGGGAATTCCCGTCTGAATTAAGGCATCCCGTCCCAGTCGCAAAGCTCTCGCCACCAATCGCGCCATCGTTAAGTGATGGGGCCAAGTGGTGCCGTCTTGCGATCGCAAGAATTTTCGCAGTAAATGATGGACTTCGACTTCTATCAAGCAACTTGAACAGGGTAAACATAAGTTTTAATCATTTAATTTTAGCTCAGATAATCAAAGCTCTCGATAAAGTCAATCACCTGATCTAAATCAGGAAGGGTATTTTGACGAGAATTTAAGGTTAAATCGGCATCAATTTGGCGAGTTGATAATTCTTCCAAGCGTTTCCCAAAATTTCTATTATTATGAACAACTAAGTTTTTTTGACTTGTATTTCTCACCAGAGTTTGGGTTGCCGCTTGAAAGAACAGGGAACGAACTTGAGGTTGTCCTTCTGCCACTAAGGTTTTTAGAGTATTCGCTTTTACAATCATCTCATTCATAGCGGTTAAAATTTGGACTCGTTTTGTTTTTCCTAAATTATTATCTTTAATTCGTTTAATTAACGTGACAATATTTTTTTGAGTTGGGGAGGCATCTTCAAAGGGAAAAATAGCAGCACAAGCCACCGGAAATAAATGCTCTTCCCGTTCTACACTGAAGGTTAAGGTGGTGCGCCGATAATCCACTTCAATACTAGGGGGACGGTTGAGCAGGGGATAAACTTGAGAAATTTTAGAATACAGGGTTGCTAAGATTAAATTAGAGTCTAAATCTAAGGGGGCATCAATTAAAATTTGAATCGTCGGCAAGCTTTGATAAAAGAATTTTTTCAGGGTTTCTCGATTTAATTCCACCACATGGCTATGGTCACCATTGGGGCTTAAATCCACCCACTCACATTTAATATCTTCTGCTTTTAAATTAAATCGAGGCACATTATATAATTTGGCTCCGGTTAAGGTAGCCCCTGATAAATCAGCCCCTAGCCAGTCCGCTTGAATTAAATTAGTTTGGGTTAAATCGGCATGAACTAAACTGGCTTTAACTAAGGTGGTACTGTTTAAATTTGCCCCGCTTAAATTTGCCCCACTTAAATTCGCTTCTGTTAAATTCGCCCCTGCTAAATTCGCGCCTCTTAAATCCGCCCATCGTAAATTTGTTCCGCTTAAATCCGCTCCTGTTAAATTCGCATGGGTCAGGTTAACTTGGCGCATTTCTGCTGAATTAAAATCCGCTTTTGGCAGGTCAGCTTTGGTTAAATTTGCCCCTCTTAAATCCGCTCGTCTAAAGGTGGTTCCCACCCCAAAAATAGCCCGTAAATTAGCCCCACTTAAATTGGCACCAGTAAAGTCGGCTTGTTCAACTTTTGCTTCCCTTAAATCGGCACCATTGAGATTGGCTTGAATCAGTTTAGCTTTGTTGAGTAAAACTTGAATTAATTCGGCTCGAATCAGTAAAGTTTCAAATAGGGATGCTTCACTTAAATCGGCGCGAACTAAATTGGCAACATTCAGGGTCGCATGATTTAAAAGGGCTTTACTCAAATTAGCATTACTGAGTCGGGCAACATTCAAGTTCGCTCCGGTTAAATCCGTTCCATTTAATGTTGCTGAACTCAAATTCGCCACCATAAACGAAGATTGGCTTAAGTTGGCTTGACTCAATTTAATTCGGCTTAAATTGGCTTCGTTAAGATTGATTCCTTGAAAATTTCGCTCCCCGGCTTGATATTTTTTAACAATTTCATAAACTTTTAAGAGTTCTGTTTCAGTCATAATCGTTATCCTTTACCCCTGATTATGCAATGCGGTTTCTCCTTTTTTATGGGATATTACTAAATTTTTAAAACCCTTTGATAAAACTAATAACTGTTTCGGCATCCAGCAGCTTTGAATTGAAGTAGTAATTGATGATAGATTCTATATTTTCTTCACTATCATCTGGATATATAACTACACTTCTGCCAAAATAAGGATGACTAAAAAGGGTTAAATTTTGATGACTTGAACTTTTTAAAATGGTGCGCGTCGGATATTGAAAGAAAGACGTTGAGGGTGTAATTTTTTCGACGAGGGAATCGGGCAGTTTAATATCGCTGACGGGTCTAATTTGTTGCGCCATTTCTACCCCCAATTGTACAATCCGATTCGACGTTTGTACAGGGAGTTGACTACAATTTCCAGGGTTTAACAGCTTAATAGCCGTTTTGATCGCATTTTGAGTGGGTTCAGCATCTCGAAACGGTAAAATTGCTAAATAGGCAACACTTAATAGTTGTTCATCTGATTCAATTTTAAAGGATAAAACGGTTCTTCGGGAGTTGACTTCTAATGTAGGAGGCTGACTGATCAACGCGCATTGTTTTTGAATCAAATTATAAATCTGAGCTAAGAGGGTATGGGATTCAAATCCTAAGCGAGTATCCACACTAATTTCAACCGTTGGAAACCGAGCATTAAAAAATTTATTGGCATCTTTTGGGCTAAAACTTTGCATTTTACTGCCATCCCCCAAAGGACTTAAATCAATCCAATCACAAGTAATTTCTTCTGCTTTTAAATCAAATCGAGACACCCCATATAATTTTGAACCACTTAAGGAAGAACCCGTTAAATCCGCTCCCGTACAATCACTATTAATTAAATTCGCTTGGGTTAAATCCGCATGAATTAAAACCGCATTCATTAAATTGGCTTTTTCTAAATTTGCCCCACACAAACTAGCACCACTTAACCGAGCTTGTTCTAAATTTGCTCCACTCAAATTAGCTCCATTCAAATCCGCCCAACGTAGATTCGCCCCCCGTAAATCCGCCCCACTCAAATTACTTTTAGAAAGATTCGCTTGTCGCAGTTCCCCATTGGCTAAATTAACCCCCCTAAGATCTGCTTT
The DNA here is from genome assembly GCA_048595135.1 of Planktothrix sp. Lineage (GTDB taxonomy): Bacteria > Cyanobacteriota > Cyanobacteriia > Cyanobacteriales > Microcoleaceae > JBMDYE01. The sequence continues at coordinate 15,095 of JBMDYE010000656.1, forward strand.
ATTCAAGCAAGCTCGATGTAAACTGGCGCGTTCTAAATTACTCCCAATTAAAATCGCATCGCTCAAATTTGCCCCATTCAAATTCACTTGTTCTAAGTTAGCTTGTCGAAGGTTTGCTTCTCTCAAATCGGCTTCGCTGAGGTTGGCTTCCATTAGCAGTGCTTGACTTAAATCGGAACGCATTAACTCCGCCCGAATTAAAGAGGCGTTGATTAGGTTTGCTTCTCGCAGATCAGCCCGAATTAAATTGGCAACGTTGAGAATGGCATCACTGAGGTTAGCACGGCACAGATTCGCCCCACTCAAGCGAGCAACATTCAGTTTGGCTTGGTTCAGATTCACTTCCGAGAGATTCGCGCCACTGAGATTGGTAATACTTAAAATGGCTTGGCTAAAGTTAGCTTGGCTAAGATTGACACGGCTGAGATTCGCTTCACACAGCAGAATTGCCCTAAAGTCTCTTGTTCCTGATTCATATTTGAGCAGAAGTTCATCCGCATCCATGCCTTCTAATGCTCCAGCTTAGTTGGGTGGGTTATTAAAAATTATAACAACAGAGAGGAAATTTTATCTAAATGCCCCTTTAAAAAAGATTCTCAAAACTTGAGTTTAAAACATTAAAATTGCTTGAATTAAAATCAAGGAATTACTTTTGATTTAAACCTACGTTGCCTTTATTTTCGCTGTTTTTTTAACGAAAATTCAAAATGAAGCTTTTAACTTGGTAAAATTGTTTAGGACAATCGTTAAAGGAGAATGCTCAATGAAGATTGGAATTATTGGATTAGGTTTAATTGGGGGATCATT
>JBMDYE010000657.1:0-1626 GCA_048595135.1 Planktothrix sp.
TTTCTGTTGATCTAAAATTAAATATTCTCCATCAGAAGTCAGGGAGACAAAATAATCTACCTTCTCATCGTTTTCCTCTTCTGAACAGAATTCTATCCAACGATGACCCTCGACTTGCTCTTTTTTAGCCGAAAGAATCACCGGAAGTAACGCAACATTCATCCCTGGAATTTCAGGTAATTGATCAGGTAAAAGAAGACGAACTCTGCGAATTTGTTTTAATCCTGGTGATACATAAACAGCAGGTGAACCAATTTGAACCATTCCTTCCTCTAACTTGTTACTGTTGCTTCTTATCCCTGGTATACTTGTTATTTCCGCCCAACAATCCGATGCACCCACTTCTACAACTTTAACGGTAGCAATGGGGGTAGGATTGTCTTTTAAATTGCGGGTTCCAAATTGAAAAATATTAAATTCTGCACCTTTTTTAATCCCATTGGCTTCACCCATTTGGATTTGAACTTGGTTCTTGATTAAATCTACTTTCATAACCGACGTATTCCCACTAGCAGAGACAAATTGCCCTCCAAAAAAAGTTCGTTCAATCTCTCCAATGACCATCGGGGTTTGTTTTTCCTTTAAGCGGTCTTTAATTTGAGAAAAAATCCGATTAGAGAGTTCTTCAACAGAAATTTTTGTGCCGAATTGTTCCAAAGCTTTTATTAAAAAATACGTTAACGCACCGTTGCGTTCTCTTCCTTCAAAAACCTCTTCATAAGCAAATTCATGATCCCGACAAGCTGCGATTAACGTATAACCTTTTGGTTCCGGTAACAACCCATTAACAACAGTCATATTACGGCTATTTCCAGTTAAATTTTGCCAATTTTGGGTTAATTGTTCTAGGGGTGCAACTAAACTATCCGTCGGTCGGGGAGTCATATCAATAAACCCACCACTGCGAATTCGATCATCTTCGCCACGGGTGGCGCCACCGGAATGACAACTATCAAATACCACCGTTACAACTAGCTCTTTTTCCACCATCTCCTCAAGAAGTTTTGCTAATTCCAAATCTCTTAAATAGCGGGAATTGGGTTGACCAATATCGCAGGGAACTAACGCTTCATCTAAACCCCCAAACCCTTTAATATTCTCAAAAATGGTTTTCGCTCGTCCTCCGTGACCGGAATAATGGATATAAACTTGATCTTGGGGTTGAGCTTTGGCGGTTAGTTCCTTAAATTTGGCAACGATATTTTCATAAGTCGGTAAGAGTTCGGGGGGTTCTTGGGGTTGGGTGGGATCATCAGAAGCGGTAGCGGTGAGTTTAATAATTTGTTCTGGGGTGAGGTTGAAGGCGTCTGTTAGATAGGTTTCGACATGGTTAATATCTTGGACACATCCCCGCAGGTTTTTATAGCAGTTTCCTTCCGGTAAACGATGGGGAAAATAGAAATTAATCCCAATTAGGAGAGCGTGGAAATTAGGGTTTGAGTTCGTCATAATTTTAGATGGATAAGGTTTACAAAGGGTTGACGGGATTGTTAGTTGGATGCCGAGTTAGTCGGCAGTTTCCTGCACAACTCTCGGTCAATTTCCAAATCCTCAGCATCCTCAGAATTAGGCGGAAGATTATTGCCTAAAAAATAGCAGGCTTCCTGAACTAAATGCTCAACATCC
>JBMDYE010000658.1:0-1647 GCA_048595135.1 Planktothrix sp.
CCCCAAAACCCCAAAACCCCTCAATACATTCATATTTTGATAGTAGAATATAGCAGAATCGAAAAGACTGTGCATTAATAAATTTTAAAAGATGCTTTTTATTGAAATTTTACTAAATTATAAAAAGAATGATTTATTAGAGGGCTCTAATAGCTCTCAAATAAAAGCAAATATGTCTAACCTAAAAGGAATAAAAGTACGCTAAAATGTACTTATTCAGGAATCCAATATCTTGATATTGTCTCACTATTGAATAAGGATTGTGTTTTAGTAAGCACTTCTTTAGGCTGAGAAGCAAGGTGAACCGTTATTTGAGCCCTTTCTATTTCCAGTCTGCATTTTATTTCCACTGTTTAAATTTTATGTTTCTTAGTTAATATTAAAATGGAAGATGCTTATCGAGAAAAACTTACAGAACAAGCTCAGTTAATTGCTAAGTTCCAAGAGTTAGCCGAAGAGGAAAGAGAATGGCTATTACCTCTACTTTCCAAAGGAGTTAGGAATACTTTAGAATTACTTGATTTAATTAATGATACACCATTAACCTTTGAGGAAATTGCAACTGAGCTTAATATTCATCCCACAACCGTTACTCAAAAATTAAATGCTTTAGTTGAAGGTGGTTATCCATTAGTTTTAACCGATAAAACAGCTTTTGCAGAAACGGGTAGACCTAGAAAGCTTGCTAGAAAATCTGTTGATATTAAAGCCAGGTTGATGGAATTAATTAAAGAACTGGAAGATTAATTGACAATGAAACTACTGCTACTTCTTTAGGGATTGATAGCCTAGTCAAATCCAATAACTCCATCCAATAAACATTATCCCTACCATCAACAACATCAAAATCTCTGGCATTCCCATCCAGCCCAAAATCAATCCTAAACTGAAAATGGCAATCGCACCAGATACAATTCTTATCACCATCATTTCACCTCAAAATAAAACCCCAGAAGTTTCCCCTGGGGCTGATTAATTCTCATGCTGTAGTCAGGTAGGGAAAGCAGAAGTTACGCCTCAAACAAATATTTCAGTTCTGCAACTTCTCCCGCCCGTTTCCATCCGGTTTGTTCCGACCAGACAGGCGTATTGACCGTTACTCCTTTAGCAATCAACTGATCCTCTGCAACGGGTTCCACTTGATTCCCTCCTAAACTAATGTGCCAAGTTCGGCTAACCATCTCGACGGGTGGCGGCGGTGGTGATACAGGTGATGGAGAGGTGACTAAATCTTGGGGCGGTGGGGGTGGTGTGAGGGTTGCAGGTGCTGGTTTAGGCGCTTTGGGTACATCAGGGTTATCCTGAATTCCTTTCTCGAAACTGTCGTAAAAGCGGAATCGAGGTTTAGTTTTGGGTGGGGCAATGATTGTTTCTCCGCTACGGGGATTGCGGGCTTGTCTTTCCGGTAGTTCCTTCGTAAAGAAGATGCCAAAGTCAGCAATTTTCACTTCTTCCCCAGCCCTTAACTTCATCTGTAAGGACTTTACAAACGCATCTAACACCATCTCCACTGTCGCTTCCGAAAAACCAGTGGTTTGTTGAATATAGGTTGTATCCATTTTCTTAATCCAAATCTTAGTTCAAAACTAAGTAAATTATAGCAGGATTAACCAGATTGACAAGATAGTTTTTCTCCGTTATTAAAAG
>JBMDYE010000659.1:0-9837 GCA_048595135.1 Planktothrix sp.
TTACCTTCCGGCTTTAGAAGGGATGGCAGTCGGAACCCTGGTTATTTGTCCAGATTGTATTGGCAATCGTTCCTTTTGTCGTTCAGGGATAAATTGTTTACGCCCTGAGTATAGGATAGAAAGTTTATTGAAGGCGCTCCAACAAGCCTTACAATATTCTCAAACTCAAATTCGGGAAATGTTAGCCTATGCGAAACAAACCGCTTATGAACATAATCTCCTCAAAGAGCGTCAAGCTTTTTTAGAGATTCTCGATAATATTCATGAAATTTGGTAACAATCAACCTTAAATTGTCATCTTTTAGCAAAATTAAAATCTATGCCCAAGCAAAACCCAGAACAAACTGTTTTTATTATCACCGGAATGCACCGTTCAGGAACCTCCTTAACTGCATCGATTCTTCAAAGCGCAGGGGTTCATATTGGTCGTCGCTTAATGGACAGTACCGAGTTTAATCAAAAAGGATATTTTGAAAATTTAGATTTTTTTGAATTTCATTTAGATGCTTTCCGTTCCCTCAGCGTTAATATTGATGGTTGGACACTTCAAGACAACTTAGAGATAGAAGATCAATTCGTTGATCGAGCTAAAGAACTCATTGAAAAAAATTCCTTAAGTTCAATTTGGGGATGGAAAGAACCGAGAACCACTCTATTTTTAGAGTTTTGGGCAAAACTGTTACCCGAAGCCAAATTTTTATTAGTTTATCGTTCTCCTTGGGAAGTGGCAGATTCCTTATATCGGCGACAAGATGAAATCTTCCAAGCTCAACCTGAATTAGCCATCAAGTATTGGCAGCATTATAATCAAAAAATCCTGAATTTTTATAATCAAGAACAACATCGTTGTCTACTAACTAATCTACACACAATTATCCAAAACCAAACCGCTTATATTGATACGATTAATCAGAAATTTAACGTTAATTTAAGTTATCCAGCACCCACTGCTTACGATCCCACTTTGTTGAAAACTGAAATTTCTTCAAACAGCCAGAAGCCCACTTTAATCGACTATTACTTTCCTGAAGCGATTGAACTCTATCAGGAACTTGAAGGCAGAGCATGGCATCCTGAACAAGCACCGGACTTTTCTTGGCAAGACTTATTAAAACCGTCTCTATATCGCTCTTGGGTATTTCAAGATTGGGCGAGTGGGCGTCGGTTAGAACAGGAAAATAAATCCTTAAAAGCGCAATTGCAAGAACAACAAGCTGAAGTCCAAGAAGCACAGTTAATTAAAACTGAATTAGAGCAAACAAAAGCTCAATTGAAAACAGCAGAAGCTTTATTAGACCAATCTCAATCTCAACTCCATGAAACCGAAATTGTTTTAGAAAAATCTCAAACCCAATTACAACGAACCGAGTCTGTTTTACAACAATCTCATACTCAACTGAACCAAACTCGGACTGAATTAGAAACCGCTAAAACTCAACTAAGTCAAGCTCAATTTGATGTAATGCGATATCAATCCCAATTACATCAAACTCAGGAGGAATTAGAATATTATGAACTGCACCGCCAGGATTGGGAAACTTCTCAATCTCAACTGTATGAATCTGAGGTGTCTTTAAGTCAATTAATGATGGAATTACAGCAAACCCAAAAGCGGGAAGAACGCTTTCAAATTCAACTCCATCAAACTTTAGAAGAACTAGAACAAACAACAACTCAACTGTACCGAGATCGAGAAGCATTGCAACAAGCAACTCATCAAGTTAAACAACTTAAACGGGATTTAAAACGCTCTAATTCTCAACTGTATCAAGTGCAAGGGGAGTTGGATTTATATCATTCTCAACTAGAACAGTCTGTATTAGAACTAGAACAAGAACAGGCAAAATATGGGTTTGAGATGGAGCAAAAACAAACAGATTTAACGCAAACGCAATCAGATCTTCATCAAACCCAACGAGACTTAAAACAAAAGCAAGCTCAAATTCATCAATTGCAAACAGAATTGAAGCGATCGCAAGCTCAACTGCACGAACTCCAAGTTGAATTAGCTCAATCCCAAGCTCAACTGGAGCAAATGCAGGAACGCCAACGCCTAGAGCAAACAATGGCTGAAGATCCGAAACAACAAAGCAATCTGGATTATAATCTATTAGTTTGGGATGCCTGGAATGCTTATCGGAACGGTAAATTACCTTTAATGAAACAGCACCTTCAGCAAGCGTTGAAATTAACCAAAACCTCTCCGAGTGAAATTATTTTGACTTGGTTAGAAACTTTTTCTAAACTATCCTTAGCCCAAGGCTTTGAACTCGATTCCCACAGTCTAACCAATTCGGAGGAATGGCAACAGTTAATGCGCCAAATTATGGTAAAAAAAACCATGCCATTACCTTTAATTAAACGTTATCCATCCATCCCAGAACCGCCCGAATCTGAACCAATAGCCCTCAGTGGGACTGCTGATCCTAACTTAAATTAAGCCAAGACTGATTTCGCAGAGGCGTTTCCTAAAACGTCTCTACGGGTTCTGAAGTATTAGTTTTACGACTCCTGGGTCTGAGCATAACAACGTTCAGCTTCCTCCATTTGTCCTAGTTGAATCAAAACATCTTCCAATTGCTTGTAAGCGGACAGGCACTCCGGGTTTAATTCAAGGGTTCGACGGTAACATTGGGCTGCTTCCTCTAAATCCGCTTTGGCAGCTTGGGCGAGGGGTTGTAAGGGGGAACGATTTTGCAATGCTTCTCCTAAATGTTGGTAGACGACATCAGATTGGCTAATGTTTAACGCCCGACGGTAAGCAGTAATCGCTTCATCCCAACGTTGCAGTTGAGCCAGGGCAAACCCTAAATGATCTTGTGCTTCTAAGGAGTTGGGATCAAGTTCAACGGAATGGTGATAAGCTGTGATTGCCTGTTGCCACCGTTGTAAGGTCGCTAAAGCATCTCCCAAATGTTGGTAAATAATAGCGGCATCAGGAGCCAGTTCCAAGGCTTTTTGATAAGAGGAAATGGCTTCTTCCCATTGGTGAGCTATTGATAAGGTATGTCCGAGAAAATGATGATAAATGGCGGATTTAGGGTCAATTGCTGTAGCCTTACGGAAACAAGCAATTCCCTCTTGCATTTTCCCTTGATTTCTGCAAATTAAACCTAACTTATAATGAGTCCAGGCTGATTTGGGATTGAGTTTAATTACTTGTTGATAAGACTCAACAGCTTCCTCAATTTGGTTTTGAGCTTCTAACGCTTCTCCCAACTGTTGATACAGTTCCCAGTTATTAGGACTGACTTCAACGGCTTTCCGCAAATAAGCAATGCCTTCGCCTCCTCGTCCTTGGCGAGCAAAGGCTTCCCACAAATATTGATAACAGGAGGTTGCATCGGGTTCCAGTTCAATTGCGGTTTGTAGGGAACTGATTGCTTCTGAAAAATGTCCTTGTTGGCAGAGCAATTTTCCGAGGCTCTGCTGAAACTCATAAAAATCAGGATTGAGTTCCACAGCACGACGACAGGCATCCGTTGCTTCGGGGATTCTGCCCCGTTGCTCTAGGAGTTCTGCCAAGTTATAGTAAGACCAAGCCGAGTTGGGATTCAGTTCGCAGGCTTTTTGATAACTTGCGATCGCTTCCTCAACCTGATCCAATTGAGCGAGAGTTTCCCCTAAGTTATGGTGATACCAGGAAAAGTTGGGTTTTTCACTAATCGCTTGACGATAGGCAATCAAGGATTGATCCAGTTGATTCAGTTGTTGATATATATTGCCTTTAGTGAAATAATCGTTAGAGGTTGTTTTGGAAGTCACAGCACGAGAACTATTCATGTTTTTAATTTTAAAAAGCTAAGTTTTTTTTATAGCATAAATCGGCAAAAAATGCTACATCTTTTATCTACTTCAGCAACAGGTTAACCCGGTTAACCTGCCAATAAATAACTCTTTATGTAGCTAAATAGAATGGATGACTATCCTATCCATTTAAAATAATTAGATTTTCAGATTATTGATGAGGAGAAAAACGAATGGTAACAACAGATTTGATTAGCCAATTTGTAACAAGTGGTAGCTTGGTTTTTGATGTAGGAGCCAACATTGGGCAAAAAATAGATTCTTACTTGGCAAGGGAAGCTAAGATTGTTTGTTTTGAACCTCAACCTAATTGCGTTGCAATTTTAAATCAAAAATATCAAAACCATCCTAATGTCACTATTGTTAACAAGGGTTTAGCAGAAAAACCAGGAGAAATGAAGTTATCCGTATGTGATGATGCTAATGTTTTATCAACGTTTGCTGATCACTGGAAAACCGGACGGTTTTCTCATGTTAACTGGGAAGACACAATTTTAGTAGAAGTCACCACTTTAGATCAAATGATTCAGCAATGGGGAAAACCCTATTTTTGTAAAATTGATGTTGAAGGATTTGAGTATCAGGTGTTAAAAGGGTTATCTCAGTCGATTCCTTATCTATGTTTTGAATTTACAGCAGAATTTTTGGATGAAGCAAAACGCTGCGTGGCTCATTTACAACAATTAGGATATAAACAGTTTAACTTTGCCACAGGCGAAGAACAAAAATTAACGCTCACAGATTGGGTGAGTGCTGAAGATTTATTTGCCGCAATTATAGGATGCAATGACTCACTATTGTGGGGTGATATTTATGCGAAATATGAGCATCAACCCGAACAAGAACATCAGCCTTCTGTAACAAGCTCAAACCCAGAAATGGTAGCCAGTGGTGAAATTGAAATTATTCATCGGTATATATCCGATGGTCAAGTTGTTTTTGATGTAGGTGCTTATATTGGAGATTGGACAAAAGAAGTGGCTAAAACAGCCTCTAATTTAGAAATTCATTTATTTGAACCTAATCCGAACGCTTATCAAAACCTGCTGCAAAATTTTAATCACATTTCAACTCCTCAGACTAAGTTAATTCCCCAAAATATGGGGGTAAGTTGTCAGGAAGGAGTGAAAACTTTTTATCGCTATGGTTCTCTCCCCGTTTTAAGCACCTTATATCGAAGAGTTGCTGTTGAAGAACAAGGACTTCAATCACCGGAAGCCTTTACGATTTTGACCACGACTCTTGATCAATATTGTAAACGCCAAGATATCAAGCGCATCAATTACCTAAAAATTGATGTTGAGGGCGGTGAATTAGATGTTTTGTTTGGGGCTGAAGAATTACTAAAAGCAGGTCGAATTGACTATATTCAATTTGAATATGGGGGAACTTATCTTGATGCCAATATCACCCTGAAACAAGTTTTTGAATATCTCCAACAATTTCGATATTCAATCTTTAAAATTAAACCCAACCAATTAGAACATATTCCTGAGTTTACTTCTGAACATGAAACCTTTGCATTTAGCAACTTTTTAGCTATCAATGAACGATTTCACTGTCCGGCTTATCAAGGACAGAATGGAATGTTAGACATACAAAAACTTTGCCAACAATATAACATTCCCCCTCGTGGAGTGATTCATATTGGAGCCCATGAAGGGTATGAAGTAAACTCCTATCAAGCGATGGGAGTCGAAAAAGTTTTATTTATTGAAGCGAACCCGACTGTATTTGAGCGTTTACAGCAAAATGTTGCTCAATTTGAGAATGTACAAGCGGTAAATTATGCCATTGCTCATGAAAACGGCACGATTAATTTGCGGGTGACTTCCTTTGATCAAAGTAGTTCAATTTTACCCTTAAAGCACCATCAAGACATCTATCCCGGCGTAGTCGAAACGCACCAAGTTACAGTAGCATCTCGGACTTTAGATACATTACTATCTGAATTGGGACTGAATCCTGCCGACTTTAATATCCTTAATATTGATATTCAAGGAGCAGAATTGTTAGCGTTACAAGGAGCCAACAATTGGTTGCAATATGTTGATGCAATTAATACAGAAGTCAACTATAAAGAATTGTATGAAGGCTGCGCGTTAATTGATGAGCTAGATCGGTTTTTAGAACAATATGGCTTTGAAAGGGTTGCCACGATTACACCCCATCATCCTGACTGGGGAGATGCTTTTTATGTTAAGAAACCAGTGATTACAGCATCCCTGTTAGGAGAAGCTAATTTTGGACGTTTAGGAAATCAAATCTTTCAATACGCCTTTCTAAAACTGTACGCTCTTGATCACAATTTACGGGTAGAAACGCCTGCATGGATTGGTCAATATTTATTTGGTCATAATGATCCTTTCGTGTTGAATCCGTTGGCTGGAGTTCACGAACAGCAACAACCTTATCAGCTTTCAGAATCAACAATTTTAAATGCGAAAACTCCGTTTAAAAATGTTGATTTTCAAGGGTATTTCCAACTTCATACCCAATACCATGCTCGACACAAAGACTATTTTTGTTCTTTGTTTAAACCTGTACCCGCCATTGAAACGTTGCTTCAAGAAGCACTTCAGAAGCTTCGCTTGAAAGGAAAAACGGTGGTGGGTCTGCATTTACGGCGGGGAGATTATCAAGTTGTTAGCCGTGTTGTTCCTTACTTAACCGTTGTTCCAAATCAATGGTATCAGGAATGGCTGAAAGGCTTGTGGGAAACTTTGGATGAACCTGTGCTATTTATTGCTAGTGATGAAGTGGATATGGTGATAGGGGATTTCTCGGATTATAACCCGATTACTATCCATGATTTAGGAATTGATTTACCACAGGCTCCTTACTATCCCGATTTTTATATTTTGAGCCAATGTGATGTTTTAGCAATTTCAAACAGTACGTTTTCATTTGCAGCCGCCATGCTCAATGAACGCTGTAAGTTTTTCTTCCGTCCTCATTTGCAACAGAAAAAACTGATTCCGTTTGATCCTTGGAATAGTGAACCTTTATTACGGGATATTCCTGACATTCCATTCATCTCTGAATCTCCAGATAAAGTTGAAATCAAAGAAGTTGTGAAGTACCCCTTGGATACGAATTTACTCTGGGGATATAGTATCGATGCACCCGTATCAGGCCACAAAGTTTGTGCGAATAAAGTCTTAATTGGGGGTTGGATTATTGGTAAACAAGCAACCGCGATTAAAGTTGATTTGATTTGTGATCAAGAAGTGATTCGGGAAATTCCAGTCAGACAATATCGCTCCGATGTTGCTCAAGTTTTTTCAGGTGTACCGGATGCTGCTAAAAGTGGTTATGTGACAGTTCTCAATGTTGAAGGAAAACTGTTAAATTCAGATCTCCATTTAGAAGCGGTTTTAGCCGATCAAACTCGTGTTCCTTTAGGACAGATAAAATTCCAACCTACTCCTAGTGAATGGAATGAGTTTCAAGACAAAATCTACTATGATGTTCCTCCTCAAAAACGGGAGAAATGCCAACTTAGTATTTGTGCAATCATGAAAAATGAAGCTCCTTATTTAATCGAATGGTTGGAGTTTCATAAACTGGTTGGTGTCGAAAGATTTTATCTCTATAACAATAATAGCACTGACAATACCCTTGATCTGATTCAACCTTATGTTCAATCTGGAGAAGTGATTTTACATGATTGGCCTGTCATTCCTGGACAAATTCCAGCCTATGAACACTGTCTAGCTCGTTATAGTAATGAGTCAGACTGGATGGCATTCATCGATTTAGATGAATTTTTATTTCCAACGGAACAAGACAATTTGAAGGACGTTTTAAAAGAGTTTGAGCAAGCAGCAGCAGTAGGTGTGAATATGCTGTATTTCGGGTCATCCTATCATGAATATAAACCCGACGCTTTACAAACCGAAAGTTACACAAAACGCTCTGATAACGAGTTTTATGGGAATCGTTATATTAAGAGCATTGTTCGACCCGAACAAGTTCTTCGTCCGAACTGTCCTCACTTCTTTATTACCAGTGATCCGGAACGGGGTGTGCTGACAGAAAATCAAGAAATTCTGGGAGGATCGGTTGCGGATCGAGTGTCCATTAATAAGCTGAGAATTAATCATTACTACACTCGTTCACGGCAAGAAATGAAGGAAAAGTTAATGCGTGGTGATGCTATTTTTGTTCAAAAGAATTGGGAGGTGATTCAATCTCGCGATCGCAATGAACTTGAAGATTTAACGATTCAACGCTTTGTTCCTCAGTTGAGAAAAGCGGTAGATTCTGCTATTTCTCGCTCAAAAATTGCTCAAGTCTTGATTGAAAAATGGCGGTTACAAACAGGACTCTATCGCCTTCAAACTGAATTAGAAACCCTTCAAATGAAGTTGCATGAAACCCAAACTCAACAGCCTACACTGTTAGAAGCATCAGAACAGTTTCAAACCCAGTTAAAAGAAAAACAGGAACATTTAGAATCCACCCAATCCCAATTGCAGCAAGTTCAGCAGCAATTAACAACCACTCAAGCTGAATTGTATAAAACAAAAGAAGAATTAGAGCGATCGCAAGCTCAATTTGATGAAGTTTTAGCAGAATTAGAAGAAACCCATTTGCAACTGCATCAATGTCAACAATCTCAAGCTGATCAATCTGCTCCCGTTCAATAAATTCAGAAAATCAAACCGTCTGCACCCTATAATATTAGGAGCAGACGGTTTTTTATGCTCTAAATTTTCTAAATTCAGGGTTTAGGATAATGGCTTTGAGTCTCTAAAACCTCATCTAATGTTACATCCCATAGAAACTTGTCATAATTGACTTCTCTAACTTTTTTAGCAAGGATGACAACACCACCAAATACCGGATGAGTAGGAAAGCGTTCTTGACCGGATTGCAACCGATCAAAATGCAAACGCATGGGTTCATGGTAAGCCGCTTGTATGACTTCAAACCCTAAAGCGGGAGAAAATAAGGCTTTTAAACCTGCGTCACAAAACCGCCAAAAATCCCAAGGTAACTCATGGTTAGGCCAAGTAAAGTGGGTATCATGAAAAGTAATTCCCCCAATATCCAATAATTTGCTAATTTCTCTCGCAACAATCCAAGGCATTGCTAAATGCTCAAAGACAGATAGGGAAAAAATCGCCTCAAATCGTTGATTTCCAAAATATTGAGAGAGTTTATGAGCGTCTCCAACAACATCAGTATTAGCATCGGGATAATAATCAAAACCTGTATAAGATAAAGCACCGTGAAATAAACTTCTTTTACTTTGACTACCTGGTGAAACAATCCGAGATCCAATTTCTAATACTCTTAAATGGTTTTCATTCACTAAATCAATGAATTGCTGATAAATTCCTGCACCATTCGGAAATAAATTAGGATCAGGGAATGGGGGTAATGAGCCATCAAAGATTACAGTTTTATCGTAGGTTGTCTGTTGACCTTTAGCATAAAAAGTAACTTGATGTTGGCTAATGCGGGGGAGATGAACAAAAAAACCGCAGTTGTGAGAATAATATTGAGGATATTGCGCGGTTACATCAGGACGAGGATGCCAAGAAGAAATCAGGACACAATTTTCTCCTATGTTAATTTCTACGGTTTCTAAAGCTCCCTTTTTAGAAATAATCCATCCTTTGATCCCGATTGAATAATCATTTGACCACGATTCATCAATGGCTAAAATTAAATTTTCATCTTCAATTAACATAGTTCTTCTGGCTTAATTGTTACAGCTATCAAACCTTTCAACCCCAATTATGTTAATCCTGTACCTTAATACTAAAGTTCTGGCAAACTCTTGTTAAGTGGGGACTATAACAAGGATCATTATCAATATATTTTTGCCAACGTCCTTCAATAATTTTCGATTCTCGATTCAGTCGTTCTTTCTTTTCAGGTGTATCTTCATAACCCCGACTTTTTGATTCATGGTGATAAAGGGTAACATGGGGTAAATACAAGTTACGATAGCCTTTATCTAAAAATTTTAAACACAAATCGACATCATTATAAGCGACTGTTAACTGTTCATCAAAG
>JBMDYE010000660.1:0-9273 GCA_048595135.1 Planktothrix sp.
AAATGCGGCAACGATTGTGGTGCAAAATCCGATCACCGCTACCGAACAACGTCAACTTTTCAACCGTCCTTTAACCTCCGCAAAAAATCCTGAAGGCATTGATTTAGAATTAACAAAAGCAATTATTACTTTACGTTTAACCCATGATCAAGCCGCATTAAACGAGTTACGCCAAGCCACAACGGTAAGTGTTGAAGCGCACAAAGCGGGAATGCAAGCCACCCAACAGGCGAAATTAGAATCCCAGGTGCGCGGCGCAATGGAAGGAACGATTATTAGTCATAATATGACTTGTTCTTATAATAGCATTGTTACGGTTCATGGGGAAGTTTTGCATAATGAACAATATCATCATCCCTTAGAAATGGGGGATTTATTATTAGCCGATGTCGGCGCAGAAACACCGACGGGATGGGCGGCTGATATTACCCGGACTTGGCCTGTTTCTGGGAAATTTTCCCCAACTCAACGGGAGATTTATCAAGTGGTTTTAAAAGCCCATGACCGTTGTATTGATAATATTAAACCTGGGGTAGAATATGAAACGATTCATCGAATTGCAGCAACAGTCATCGCTGAAGGATTAGCGGACTTAGGAATATTAAATGGAAAACCCGAAGATTTAGTTGAACAAAACGCCCATGCTTTATTTTTCCCCCATGGAGTTGGGCATTTATTAGGGTTGGATGTGCATGATATGGAAGATTTAGGAGACTTGGCGGGGTATGAAGAGGGGAGAACCCGCAGTCAACGATTTGGCTGGTGTTTCTTGCGGTTAAATCGTCCTTTACAACCGGGAATGTTAGTCACCATTGAACCTGGATTTTATCAAGTTCCTGCCATTTTAAATCATCCTGAAAATCGAGAAAAATATCAAACAATTGTTAATTGGGAACGGTTAGAACAGTTTCAAGATGTTCGAGGAATTAGAATTGAAGATGATGTGTTAATCACGGAAACGGGAACGGAAATTTTAACCGAAAATCTGCCCACCTCTATGGAAGAGATTGAAACCTTGATTCAGAGTCGTTAAGGTTGGGCGGGAAACCCCCGCCCCTACCGTGTTATTAATCTTATTAATTGTCAATAATTGTTTGGATAAAAAGATGGCAAATCGCCAAAATAAACGGTTTATTTTATTATTTTTAACAACGGTAATTTTAACGGGATTAACGGTTTTTGGTTATTCCTTTAGTCAAATTTTTATTAGATCAGATGCTCAGAGTAATTCCTCCCCCATTAGTTTAGCATCCTGTGGCAGTCCGAGTGGGGGAGTAACAGATAATGCGATCGCCACTTTCTACGGACAAAATGCTTATCCTTGGACAAATAATATTAAATGGAACTGTGTTTATAATATTCAAGATTTTTCTGGTTCCTCAATGATAGAACGCTTCAATGCAGCTAGAGATGCAGCAGCCAACAATGGAGGCGGTGTGGTTTATTTTCCGGCTGGAACCTATACTTTTACTGATAGCATTCAATTAAAATCTGGTGTTGTGCTTCGAGGTGAAAACCCTTCGGTTAAATCTGCTAAATCTTCCGATTATTCTCCTCCCTCAAAATTGATTTTTCCTGAATATAAACCTCAACTTTCAGGAAATGGTACCCCGAATGAAACCGCCTTTAAAAAAATCTTGACTACTGCACCCGACCAAGATAGTAATATCGGGATGATTAACTTAGATATTAATCGCGCAGCGATTGAATTGACTGGGAATATTGATGAAAGTAAAAATCAGAATATTATTGTTTTTGGGGTTAGAAGTAATAACGTTGCTGAACCTGATCCCAAAGTTCCGAACCTTGAATTTCAAAATCCTTGGCAACGATATAGTTATCGCTTTGCGTCTAATATTGGAATTACGGCTTATGAAAATATCTTAATTGCTAATAATCGAATTAATGATCAAATTACTGATAATTATCCCCAACCCGGTTATCAACTTCAGTCCAGAGACAAAAAACAAGTGTTAACCTATTCTGACGGGGATAAAGTTCCCTTTCATTATGGCAATCATTACGGCATTTCGGTGAATCGAGGCGGCAAAAAAGACGGGTTTAAATTAGCAGCAACTCCCACCACTGAACCGGGACTATTCCGTAAAGGAATTGTGATTCGAGATAATTGGGTTTACCATACGATGCGGGTTGGGATTCACGCATCGGGAGAGGGATTAATGATTAAAGATAATGAGATTAAAGATGAAGCGAATAAACGCTGGTGGACTGACCCCACGGGAACTAGAGAAGCAACGGGTGCAGTAACTTTAGAAAATCGGGGAATTGATTGGTCAGGATGGAATGTGTTAGTAGAAGGAAATCGTTATGAAGTGTATCGTCATCAAATTGGGGAGACGAAGTATTTAAGCGTGGATGGAGAAGGAATTTTAATTCAAGAATGTTGTGGAGGAACTACGGTAAACGGGGTTAATATTCGCCAGAATCAAGGAAATGCTTATATTGGTCTTTATAAAGTTCGGGATATTAAAAATGCGGTGATTGAAAATAACGAAATTAACAATTCTGATATTTTTGTGATGGCAGATACTAATAAACAGCCCTTTACGTTAAATAATGTTAAAATTATCAAGAATAAACTTTCAGGTAATATTATTGCTAAAGGGGGTTTAGGGGGCAATGACAATGAAATATCAGGAAATCAAGGGAATGGAACGGGTAAAATAGACTATTCTTGTTCGGTTCAAGTGAACAACAATTCTGGATTTGAAGTGAAACCCTGCTCGTAAGTTTGTATGGAGTGCCTTTTCTAAGAATAAAGAATTAGGAAACAGGGAAACTAGGGATTGTTAGCCGTAATGAAGTACATTATTCTCATTATTGAGGATTCCGTTACCGATCGAGAAATGTATTGCCGCTTTCTGAAGCGAGGCAGCCATTATGAATTTGATCTGGTGGAATTTGAGTGGGTTGAAGCGGCACTGGAGTTTTGTCAACAAACTAAACCGGATCTAATTTTATTAGATTACCTGTTGCCGGACTCTGACGGACTAGAAGCGATTGAACAGTTAAAACAATGCAACCCTAAGCCGACTCCGATTATCATGTTGACGGGACAGGGGGATGAGGATGTGGCGGTACAAGCCATGAAACAGGGGGTAAAAGATTATTTAATTAAAGATAAGCTGAATGAAGAAAATCTCTGTCGAGCCGTTCATACTGTTTTAGCACGAGCCCAGTTAGAAAATCAGCTAGAGCAAAGTCGCAAACAACAGCAATTATTAGCCGCCAGCGCCTTGCGAATTCACCAGTCCTTGAACCTAGAAACCGTACTGCAAACGGCTGTACAAGAGGTTTGCGAGTTACTGGGGGCAGACCGAGCAGTGATTTATCGAATTTGGGAAAATAATACTGGGACAGTCATTACGGAAAGCGTTGTTTCTGGCTACCCAATGATTTTGGGACAGTCCTTCCCCGAAGAAGTGTTTCCCCAAGAATATCACCAAGCTTATTGTGAAGGCAAAATTCGGACTATTGCTGATGTCGAGCAAGAAGACATTGAACCTTGTCTCAAAGACTTTGTTCAGCAATTTCGGGTTAGGGCTAAATTAGTCTTACCCATTGTCCAACAAAGTCGAGGCAGATGTGATGAGGGTTTCTCCCTAGTCTACCCTTTGAACCCCTGTGTTTCTGAGGCTGCTACCCTCTGGGGTTTATTAATTATTCACCAATGTCGCTCTTCTCGACAATGGCAAGAGTGGGAAGTGGAGTTACTCAAACAAATTTCTACTCAGTTAGCCATCGCCATCCAACAAGCAGAACTTTACCAAAATGTAAAAACCCTGAATAATCAATTAACCCTCCAGAATTTGGCTTTAGAACAAGCTCGACAAGTTGCAGAACAAGCCAATCAAGCCAAGAGTGATTTTTTGGCGATGATGAGTCATGAAATTAGAACCCCGATGAATGCGGTGATTGGCATGACTGGGTTACTACTGGATACCCCCCTGACGCTTCAACAGCAAGACTTTGTAGAAACGATTCGCAGCAGTGGCGATGCGCTTTTAACGTTGATTAACGATATTCTTGATTTTTCTAAGATTGAGTCGGGTAAATTAGACTTAGAATATTATCCGTTCAATCTGCGAAATTGTTTAGAGGAAACGATTGATTTATTGGCAACTCAGGCGGCTGAAAAGCACCTGCATTTAACTTATTTTGTTTCCCCCGAAACCCCTGAAATTGTTGTTGGCGATATGACTCGTTTACGACAAATTCTCGTTAATTTGTTGAGTAATGCCGTTAAATTTACCGATGTCGGAGAGGTCGCCCTGAAGGTCACCAGCCAGTCTTTGAACTCCCAATACCAAAAGACTTCAACTCCCTATGAAATTGAGTTTGCGATTCGAGATACGGGGATTGGAATTCCTCTCGAACGCATGGAGCGATTGTTCAAACCCTTCACTCAAGTGGATTCTTCCATCACTCGTCAATATGGGGGAACTGGGTTAGGACTGGTGATTAGTCGCCGTTTAACGGAACTAATGGGGGGTCGAATCTGGGTGGAAAGTCAGGTGGGCAAGGGGTCTACTTTCTTCTTTACCATCGTTGTGACCATACCGAATACAGAGGGCGCAACCCAGATGGATACTGGCGTGATCACCCGCCATGATTCAACGGGTGAGTCGGCGGGGGATCAAGGGTTGGCTCTCCCCTCCAACCGTCCACAACAACAGCAGTTATCCTTAACCCACAAGTCCCTAGCTGAACAGTTACCTTTGCGGATTTTACTGGCAGAAGATCATCTGGTGAACCAGAAAATTGCGGTACTGTTGTTGCAACAGTTGGGGTATCAGATCGATGTTGTCGCCAATGGACGGGACGTGCTAACGGCATTGCGACAGCAACCCTATGATGTCGTGTTGATGGATGTACAAATGCCGGAAATGGATGGACTCACCGCCACTCGTCAGATCTGCCAAGGGTGGTCTCCCTCAGAACGTCCCCGGATTATTGCGATGACGGCCAATGCCATGCAGGGCGATCGCCAAGCCTGTTTAGATGCGGGCATGGATGATTACATTAGTAAGCCGATCCGCATCAATGCACTCATTCAAGCGTTGTTGCAATGCCAACCTCGACAGGCACTCCCACCCACCGTTGAGCCAGAGTCACCGTTAATCCCAGAACCCAATGTGACCACAACCCGAACTTCGAGTTCTTCAGGGATTAATGCTCAAGACCTGGACAACTTTCGTCAAGGGGTAGGCAATAATGCCGATCTGGTTGCCCTACTCATAACCTGCTATCTTGAAGAAACGCCGAAACTCTTGCAGATTATGCAAGATGCGATTGTTCAATCTAATCTTGAACAGTTGAATCGTTCCGCCCATTCCCTTAAAGCGAGCAGTGCCACATTGGGAGCCAGCTATTTATCGCAACTGTGTCGAGAACTAGAATTAATCAGTTCTTCTGCCAGTTTCATTCCCAACCATGCCGTGATCCTATTGAACAAGATTGTACAGGAATATGAGGAGGTTAAAACCGTATTGGCAGCAGAAACATCATCCCCAATTGAACAATGATTAACCAGCCATCTTCCCCACCTTTAATTCTGGTCGCTGATGATGAGAAATTCATTCGCCTTCAGCTAAAGTACATGATGGAAAAAGAAGGATATCAAGTGGAGGAAGTTGAAGATGGAGCCCAATGTATTGAAGCATTTATCCGCCTCCATCCTGATATCGTACTACTCGATGCCAAGATGCCTGTGATGGACGGATTTACCTGCTGTGCTAAACTGCAAAGCTTACCGGAATTTGACCAAACCCCTGTTCTAATGATCACCAGTTTAGACGATCAACAATCCGTTGATTTAGCGTTTCAGGCAGGTGCAGCAGATTATGTGACTAAACCGATTCATTTTGCCGTTTTGCGACAACGGGTACGCCGATTATTTCAACAACGCATCCAGTCTCGACAAATTTCCTTATTAATGGCAAAACTCCAACAAGCGAACCAGGAGTTGGAACGGTTGGTTAGTATTGATGGATTGACTCAGGTGGCAAATCGTCGCCACTTTGATGAATATTTAGAACAACAATGGCTGCAATTAACCCAAGAACAAGTGCCGTTGTCATTAATTTTGTGTGATATTGATTTTTTTAAGTGTTACAACGATACCTATGGACATCAAGCCGGAGATGATTGTTTGCGAACGGTGGCTCACGTGATGAGTCAAGTGGTGAAACGTCCTGGGGATCGGGTCGCCCGTTATGGGGGAGAAGAATTTGCGATTATTTTACCCAATACAACCTTAGAAGAAGCAACTCAGATCGCCCAAACCATTCGAGAAGCGGTTGCAGCTTTACAAGTCCCCCATTCTGGATCTCAGCGATACAAGCATCTAACGTTAAGCCTCGGTGTTGCCACCACTATTCCCCAAGCCGCTAATACTGCTAATAGTTTAATTGCTGAGGCAGATCAAGCACTCTATCAAGCTAAGGCAAAGGGACGAAATCGAGTCGTGTAATGAGGCAGGAGGCAGCTTTGCTGAAGGCAGGAGGAAGCAGAGGAAGCGGGAGGAGAAATTTCTAATTTTATTCCTTCTTAATTCTTAATTCTGATCCTTCGTTCCACTCAGGACGCTACGCGATTCTTAATTCTTAATTCCTCCTCCTTACCATAATGTTAATTGTTGTGGGGTTTGTTCTGGGGTATTCCAGGGGAGGGGCGGGACAGGAACTTGGTGAGTTTCTAATAAGTTTTGAACAGATTTTGCGGTGGTTGGCGATCGCTCTTCAACGGGACAATGAACAAAAAAATAAACATCAATTCCCTGACGTAACCATTGATCAATGGGGTTGATCCACTCTTCTAAAAACGGTTGATTAATGGAGAATTGCGGATGGGAAATAAACCGAATTAACGTAAACGGTGCGGTCACACTAAATTCGACGGGAACTTTCGGTTTGCGTCGTTCTGATTGCAATTGGGGGTCATCTTCTCCTGAATAAATGGGTCGGGAATCTAAAATGACCCGTCCCATTCCTAATGTTTTTAATAACTGGGTTAAAGCCTGCCAGTTAGGCGGTTGGAACCAATCGGGATGGCGAACTTCTAAAGCTAAAGGAACAAGATTTTCAGGCCAAGCTTCTAAAAAAACTTGCAGATCCTCGAATAAGCTGGGAGCATAACTGGGGGGAAGTTGAGCAAACATTGGCCCTAAACGGCTGTTTAACGGCTGCATTCGTTCTAAAAATTTTAAGGCTCCAGAAATTGATGGTTTCAGCAAGCCTTGATGGGTTAAATCGCGTGGCAATTTTAAACAAAATTTGAAGTTAGTGGGGGTTTGATTCAGCCAACGGCTCACCGTTTCCGGGGTGGGAACCGCATAAAAGGTTGTATTTCCTTCGACGGTTGTGAAGCGACGACTATAGAGATGTAGAAACTCTGATGAACGGCTCCCTACCGGATACAGATCTCCCACCCAATTTTTATATGACCAAACCGCACAACCCAGATAAAATTGACCAACAGCTAAATCAGGCGGAGTCATTAATAAACTTCTGTAACGGTTTAATACTCTCGAAACCCTTTTTATTATACTATAGTCTACCCTTTTTGTCAATCAATGGTTTGATTTAAGTGAGAGATAGCCCGGTTAAGGCTTAGAAAAACCTGATTTCATAGGATTTTGTACAGATTTAATACAAACATCTTAGAAAAATGAGGTTAACTTGCTATAATCAAAACTGAGTCTTAAGCTGAGGTTTTCACAGACCCAGCCCACATCAAGATTGTCTAGAGTACAATCTAATTTTTTCATCCCCGCTACCAAGGTAGGTTTTATTATGGTTCCGAGAGAATTTCTAAAAGTTATCGCAACGAAAGTTGGGATTTCTGATAATGAATTAGAAGTGATGGCGCGTGCCATTCAAGGCGAACCCATGACGAGTATATCTAAACAATTAGGGGTTCGTAAAGATGCTTTACAAAAACGACTTGGTGAAGTTTATCGCAAGCTTGATATTGGCGGTGCTGGCCCTGGAAAATTGGCAAAACTCCAGCAACGTCTATTAAGCGAATATCAACAGCAATTGGCAGCAAATGCTCGAACCGGGACGATTCCCCCCCATTTGCAATCCTCTATCCCCTTACCTGCGGTTCAGGTTACTCAAACCGTTAAAGCACCCGTTGAGGTGAATTGGGATCACTCGCCAGATTCCTCATCGTTCTATGGCCGAACCAATGAACTGTTAAACTTACAACAGTGGTTAGTCGATGAGCGTTGCCGCGTTGTGGTGGTGTCGGGAATGGGCGGTATTGGAAAAACCGCTTTAGTAACAGAACTAATCAATACGATTGCCCCAGAATTTAAAAAAGTGGTGTGGCGATCGCTATTTGAGCAACCGTTAGTGGATGAGTTGCTGACGGATTGGTTGGAAGTTTTATCCGAGTCTGATCCCCTGGAAGTCCCGACCAAAATTGATCAACAAATTACAGAATTGATGCAATTGCTATCAAGTTCTCGTTATTTATTTGTCTTAGACGATGTGCAAAGTTTAATGGCAGCAGGAGAAAAAACTAAGCTCTCAGAAAGCTATGACAAATTATTCCAATACTTGATTCAACAATCCCATCAAAGCAGTTTTATCCTCATCAGTTCTGATCCGCTGAAAAATTTAGTGTCTTTGCCCACCAAAAAAACCAATCAAGTTCGCTTTTTAGAGGTGAAAGGATTGTCGGAACCCGACGCTCAAAAAGTGTTATTGAATGGGAAAACGTTTAGCGATTCCGAACAGGGGTTAGTCTCAGAACTCATGGAATTGTATGGCAGTAACCCCTTAATTTTAAAACTGCTGGCTCCTAAACTCGCGGATGTTTCCATTGAAAGCCTCACTAAATTTATTAAGCAAAATACCTTAGTGATGGAGGAAATTGTTCGGCAGTTTCTGAAATCCGATGAAGAAATATCAGAACTGGAAACCCGAATCTTATGTTGGTTGGTTATTAACCCAAAACCTTGTACTGTCCGAACATTAGCCGTTGATTTGATGTTAACGGAACGGCGGGAAGAAGTGCAAGATGCAGTGGAGTTTTTAGAGGAGCGCGAATTTTTAGAAAAAACGAATGCTCCGGTCGAAACCTACACTCTCAGCCTGAATTTCCACCGGAAAATTATGTACAGTTGGATTGGAAAGTCCTTTAATGAAATGGGTTACAAAAAATACTTAAGTGGAGAATTCCAATCTGCTAAATCTGATTTATGCCAAGCGGTTCGTTATGCACCAGATTTAATTGCTGCCCATT
>JBMDYE010000661.1:0-2524 GCA_048595135.1 Planktothrix sp.
ATGGGAGTTAGAAATAATCCGTGAGACAACACCAAAGCATTTTCCATTAGTTACAAATGTTCCTTTGAGGAATGGTTCTGTTGCTTGATGAATTTTAACAGGTGCTAAAACGCGACTGACTCGAAAATTAGGAACCGATAATTGAGGTTCTGAAGTTTTTGGCATTACTGAAAGTAAGTTAATCCAATCCTGTGTAATGGAGCTTGAATAAATCTCGCTTAAATTCAACATAAATATTGTCCGATTAAGTTTATATTAGAAGTATGATTTAACCAGTTCATGAACATTTAGCGTAGTAATGTAGGGTGCGCTCAGTAATTCCAACTCCTCGAAAACTTTCCCATTTGTATTTACATTCTTCCGGTTGATATTTATGGCTTAATTGGCTCCATTCCTCCCAATCAGGAAGTAGAGAATCGCTAATATATTTCAGCGAC
The DNA here is from genome assembly GCA_048595135.1 of Planktothrix sp. Taxonomy (GTDB): domain Bacteria; phylum Cyanobacteriota; class Cyanobacteriia; order Cyanobacteriales; family Microcoleaceae; genus JBMDYE01. The sequence goes on from JBMDYE010000661.1 coordinate 438, forward strand.
ATTCCTATGAAAATCCACGATTCATAGTCGTCAGCATAGCGAGGATGGATAATTTCCAGCAGCAGCTTTGCTTGTTCTATGGTCATAGAGCAGCTTGGGAAGAAAACGGAGGGGGTTTTCTGGGGTGATCCTCTCTTGTGTTTTGGAGGAGATTGGGGTTGGGAAAGTAACTCAATTACCCAATCCGGTGCGATCGCAACTTCAGTTGTATCAGGTCGATTAAGCCAGTGGTAAGAACCTGTAAGGGGATGGGGAGAAGGAGGCAAAACGGATTGATGTCCTTCTCCCCTCAGTTCAAATGCTTCACCGAAAACCGTGGAGATTTTACGAGACTTAAACCCCCTTGCTTCACCAGGAATGGAGAATAGATATTGCGCTCTTCCCAACCGTCCAGAAGACCAAGCGACAGTCGCAGGTAATCCTTGACCCGCAGACAATTCTTTGACCACATCCATTGCACTGACTCCATCAATATCAACTGCAACTAGAAACTCAGATTGGGTTTGTCCACAGAGCAATCCAATTCCTTTGGGGGTGACAGAGTAAAGTTTGTTATCTTTATCGAATACGGCGACTGAGCCGTGGTAAATCAGGGATGTTTTTAGGGATGGGGGAGAAAAATAATGATGTTGCCAGGAATAACCTAATGGTTGTTTGTTATGATTGACAGGAACGATACGCCAGTGAGGGGGAAGAAGGCTTAACGTTTCAATGAGTTTAATCAGTAAATCCTGCATTGATAAAACTTAAAACTCTCCCCTTAACAGCGCGTCAGCGCCTTGGAAAAACCATCAAAATTGTCTAAAAAAATGATGACTCCAACCCAAGCTGAATCAAAACTCTACAGCTTTGATGAGTTTATTAACTGGTATCCTGAAAACTCTACTGTACGATACGAATTGCATGATGGAGTTATTATCGAAATGCCCAAGCCAAGGGGAAAACATTCTAATTTAACAGGTTCTTTGATTGAGCAATTATTAATAATGATTAGGCAGATGGGCAAAGGTGGTATATGGACTATTCCCAGAGAATCAATTATCAAACCCAAGCGGGGACAATCGGGTTATGAACCGGATATTATTGTTTTGAATCAAGAAGTTTTAGGGGCTGAACCTCGCTGGGAAAGTGAATCAATTATCCAAAATTCTGACTCAGTTAAATTAATCGTCGAAGTTGTTTCAACGAATTGGCGTGATGATTATTACAATAAATTTCGAGATTATGAAGAAATGGGCATCGAGGAATATTGGATTCTTGATTACGCAGCATTGGGGCCGAGAAAGTTGATCGGTAGCCCCAAGCAACCAACATTGTTTATCTGTAATTTGGAGGATGGAGAATATCAGATGAATCCATTTAGGGAAAATACTTCAATTATTTCCCCGACCTTTCCCTTGTTTAAATTATCGGCGCAACAGATTTTTGCTCTTGCCTTGTAGACAAGCTTGAATATGAGTAGTTAAGGTTTTCTGACCAGTAAACTTTCAAAAAATTAGTAAAAATTAACAATAAATAACAATTTTTCAACTGTCAAGAAAATCTTAAGAATTACGTCAATCGCATCAAATGGGATTAAGGTTTTCTATAAATGCTGTAATTTAAGTATCACAACGAGCCGTTTAAGTCTTGGCTGATTAAACCTGTGGCAAACATTAGATTTTCTAATGCCCTGGGGCATCTTAATCAGGTTAAAAGTTCAACAATTGTAGAGCCAGAACCAGAAGTTATGGATCGTTACATTGCTGTTACATTTGCTCCAGTTCAGGGATTTATCGAGAAGTCCCGAAAACTGCGGGATCTTTATGGTGCATCATTAATCCTTTCCTATCTAACTTATAGATTAGTGAAAGAAGCTGAAAAAAGCTGTCGAGTTTTGTCGCCCGGTTTGATTAATATTCCAAAAGGAATGCCTAATCGAATCTTGTTAAGAGGAAAGTTTAGTGAACAACAAGCTAGGGATACACTACTAACAGCATGGAAACAGATTTTGAAACAATGCCGAAGTTGGATTGAGAGTCACTTAGATCAATATAATTATGATAATAGGCACGAACAATGGCAACATTGGGGAAATTATAGCTGGG
>JBMDYE010000662.1:0-3127 GCA_048595135.1 Planktothrix sp.
AACTTTGTTAACATCCATTCTTAGATTTCCTAGCTAGTCGGATTAATTCTTATATAGCTGGAATCTAACACATTTTAAGTAAATAAAAGTGAGTATTATTACTAATTTTATAATTATTTTAGTAAGGTAGAGTGAGAGAGCGAACGTAAACGAGGCGATACTGATAAACAGTGACTACGCGATCGCATACCGCTATAATGAAGAGTTGATAGGCTATGAGCGCTTAACCTTGTCTTTGAAAGTTTTAGTTAGCTAACATCCAAGGATTCATGAGCTTGATTATGAAGCTTACTGTAGAGATCCTAACTTCTCTCTACAGTAAACCTCAACGGCTTTTTCCCAGCTTAACCAGGATTTCGCCATGATACTTTAGGCATAATCTGGCTGTGGTCAACCCGTTGCTTATACTTAATGGCAAAATTCAACAGAGAATCTAACAAGGAATCAGACAGGAAATGCGGCTGTAATCCTAAATCCAATAAGTTAGTATTCTTGGCGTTGAAATAATGGTCTTCTAATTCAACACGGGGGTTAGGAATATTTTCCACTTCCACATTTAACCCTAACGCAATGCCTGCTTTTTTCACCATCATGGCTAAGTCACCGACGCTATGCAATTCGGTAAACTGGTTAAAGACGCGGAATTGTCCAACATCTGCGGGATGTTCTAATGCTAATTCAATACAGCGTACCGTATCCCGAATATCTAAAAAGGCTCTAGTTTGTCCACCTTTTCCATAGACGGTTAAGGGATGGCCAATAGCAGCTTGAATACAGAAACGGTTTAACGCTGTTCCGAAAACGCCATCATAGTCGAGACGGTTAATTAACAGTTCGTCCATTCCGGTTTCTTCCGTCAGAACCCCGTAAACGACGCCTTGGTTTAAGTCCGTCGCCCGCAGACCCCAGATTTTACAGGCAAAATGGATATTATGGCTGTCGTGGACTTTGCTGAGGTGATAGAAACTGCCGGGTTGTTTGGGATAAGGTAAAGTGTCTTTACGACCGTTATGTTCGATGGTAATATAGCCTTCCTCAATATCAATATTGGGGGTTCCATATTCTCCCATCGTTCCCAACTTAACTAGATGACAGTCGGGGAAATGCTCCCGCATGGCATATAACAGGTTCAGGTTGCCAATAACGTTATTCGCTTGGGTCAGAACGGCGTGTTCTCGATCAATCATTGAGAACGGTGCAGAACGTTGTTCTCCAAAGTGAATAATGGCTTGCGGTTCAAACTTGAGTAAAGTCTTGATCAGGAAGTCGTAGTTATTGATATCGCCAATAAACAAATCAATCGACTTTCCGGTTAAATCTTTCCAACGTTGAATCCGTTGCTGAATGGGTGCAATCGGGGTTAACGTATCAATACAAAGTTGTTGATCCCAATGACGTCGAACTAAACTATCGAGAATCCCGACTTCATAACCGTGATTGGACAAATACAACGCTGTTGCCCAACCGCAGTAACCATCACCACCAATAACCAGGACTTTCATAAATACACGTGTTGAATCTTTACTTGCCAATATTCGGTAAATTTATCAGGAAAGGGGATCAAATTTTTACCTCGTCGGCAAAACTTGTCCATCGGACGAATTGAAATGGCCCTGCTAAGGCGCCCCAAACTTGTTCATCGGTTTCGGGGTCGTGTCCTCGGTCATGGCTAATAAAGTGGTGTTCATCAATTTCAAATTCACTGGCTAAATAGGTCATTTTGCCTTTGCGTTCCACCATACAACCTTTGCCGCCTTCCACTTCTCCTTTAAAGCTGTGTCCTGTCCAATGGGTGATAAAAGAACATTTCTCCATTTTTTTTAATCGGTCTTTGGTTAACCCGGTTAATCGTTGGGGTTCCCGGGACGCGCCATAAAATTCTTGTTCGTTCTCAATCACATAATTTTCAATTTCAATGTGATTTTCCACTGGAACTAACTTTAATACCCGCACACGATAGGGTTGTTTGAGGTTGATATCATAGGCTTGTTCTAAATACAAGCTCAACCCGTCCAGCAGTTCCACCGGAAGGGGACGCATACAAACCCGAATATGGGCAAAAAATGGCGGATTGTCAAAAGCTTGAGCTTGGTTACTAAAGTCCGCCGCCATGAATTTCGCTAGTTTGACAACATCGGTTGAGTGGGACATTTTTAAACGCTAAAAGATGAATTCAAAGTTAGTATTTTAACAAAAGCGATTCGCTCAGTTATCGCAAAATGATCCAAAGTTGATCAAAATAAATCTGTTTTTGGATAGATGCGATAGCGCTCGCCTAAAATTATACCAATTTTAAACTGAATAACAAAAATTGGGTGGTATCTTCCCCATCTTCACCCAGTAATACTAAACTTTGACTATTATCGGGTAAACGAGGGCCTAAAGTCATACTGGTTAACTGGTGAATTTCTACTCCTAAATCCTGTAAATCTAATAACAGTTTCTTCCGCACGGGTTGGACTTTTCTTAATTCCCCTTTTAAACTGCTAATCCGAGACGTGTCCGTTGCATCTCCGGTGAATAATTGATAAATTTTACCGCGATTTCCAGATTGTTCTAAACTTAATAATAACCCGCCTTTGCCTGCGGCAATATCAATTAATCCTTGAGACGTTTCATCTAAAGGATATAAGGTTTCTGACACTAAAAAAGAAGCGCGATCGGCAATTACATAATGGAGTAATCTTAATTTAGTGGATTGATCGAGATCTCGATCTTGAATTAACGGATGTTCTGTGGCGGTAAATAACCGAAACGGATCTCGACCATCGGGACTAAAGCCATCAGGAGAAATTGTTAATGCTTTAAAGCCAAAATTCGGTTCAACGCCTTGCTGTTGTTGAGAGTCTTCTAATTTGGGAAGATAAAAGGGTGATAAAGGAACCGTATTTTTTAAAGTTCCGCTTTCAAATGTATATTCGGCAATTAACGGTGGAAGGTTAGGATTGTCTAAGTTTTCTGTAGCGACAAAAACAGAATGTCGAGGAGAAAACGCAATACTATCAGGATAAATATGGTGTTGAGATAAGGGTTGATCGTCTTTGTCTTTTAAAAGGGTTAATTCTTCGATTTCAACATCTTTTAAATTAAAGGAGTCTAAATTAAATTTTAGGGTGTAAAATTGAAC
>JBMDYE010000663.1:0-1924 GCA_048595135.1 Planktothrix sp.
AGCCTAGCAACCAGGGAAACTAGGGACGGTTAAACGCCATAGTAGGGATCTAAACCGACTAATTTCGCGCTTAAATCCCACATCCGTTCTGCTTTTTCAGCATCACTGGCTTCGCGAGAAACTTCATGAACAAAAGACTTCCCATCTTTCTTTTGTCGATTTCCCCAACTCCAATAAGCACCGGATTGTCTATATTCAGGGTCAGCAACCACCGCCGCCACCCGTTTTCCGGCTTCCTCCTCCGTTACAAATCCCCCCGTAATATATTTTTGAAATAAGGGGAAAATTTTCTGGAATAACGGATAGTGATTTCTGAATAACGCCGTTGTTGCCACACAACCGGGATACAGAGAAGTAAAGGTAATCCCCGTTGCATCATGATAACGACGGTGTAATTCTCGCATCGTTAACACATTACAAACTTTGCTATCTTTATAGGCTTTAACGGGTTCAAATTTCTTACCGTCAATCATGGTAATCGGATCTTTGAATCCCGCTTCAAACCCTTTTAATTCCCCTAAATCAGGACGAGGGGGAATTTTACCGCCCAACTCTTTCGGGTTGTGGGTAACAGTTCCTAAAATCACTAACCTGCGGTCTTCTGAAGGTGAGTGCTTCAAGTCCGGTAACAATAGGTTGCACAGCAGAAAATGACCCAAGTGATTCGTTGCAACGCTTAATTCATAGCCTTCAGGACTGCGTAACGGTTCCTTAATTAACGGCATATAAATCGCCGCATTACAAACCAACGCATCCAGAGACATTCCACTGGCTCTGAACTTCTGCACAAACAGTTTAACACTCTCTAAACTGCCAAGGTCGATGGGAAGAATGGTGTAGCTGCCTTCTGGCATTCCCACCGCTTTTGCCGCGTTTTGTGACTTCTCCAGGTTGCGACAGGCCATAACAACGTGCCATCCTTTATCGGCGAGCGCTTTCGCACTATATAAACCCACGCCAGAGGAAGCCCCCGTCACGATAACCGTTCGTTTTCGATTCTCTTGCATTGTGTTCAGACTCCGTTGACCCTGTTATTAACTTTAGAATTTTATGCCAAAGAGTTATTATACAATCGTCTTCCATCCCGACAACTTATTCCCCTTTCCTTTAGCACTTGTAATCCAATTCATTTAATAATTCTTTACATTTTCTGCCCCAGAGTCCGAGCAGAAAATCACCATGTCCTTAATTCTTTCTCTAAGAATTAACTTTAGATTCCGTGACTAACGTTAAACTACTCCATTCACCTTTATCGTTATAGCGGCGAATTAAGCGTTGTCTTTGATTAGGATTAACTAACCATCCCGCTTCAAAAAAGAAGGGTTTTCTTAATTGAACTTGACTCGGAATTGTTGCGGAGGCACCATCGGGTAAAAGTAATACTTTGATTGCATTTTCTCCGTGACTAAATTTTAAAATTGAACCCTGAATTTCCGCCACAGAATTTAACATTGCTTGACCAAAACTTAGGGTTTGGATTAATTTTTCTGGACTTTCAAGCTTTAAAGTTAAGCGAGTGGAAAAAAGATCAGGCGATCGCAAATCAGGATATAAAGTAATGGCTTCTCCTTGCCATTCTCCTAACAACGCTTCAACGGTCAGAGGTGGATTTTCAATAACATCAGTTCCTTGACGTTTTTCTCGAATTAAAGTAATTGTATTTAAAACACCATCGGGATTATATAATTGTACTAAACGTAGCCGTCGATTTTCTGAAATAAAGCCAAATTCAGCACCGGATTGAGAAAACGGAGACAGTTGAATGGTTCCTTGGGAAAAGGCACCATTTTCAAAAAATAAGATATCTCGTCCCAGAGATTGATATTCCCGTACTAATTCCTTGATCTCCGGTTCTGGGGAACCGTCAGAACTAGGGTAAAATCGTTTTAACGTTAATCGGACGGTTTGATCAGCATTAAAACTT
>JBMDYE010000664.1:0-3781 GCA_048595135.1 Planktothrix sp.
ACTGTCGCTTACGTTACGGTAAAGGAGAGCAGCGTAAACTAAACATCCTCATGGAGTATAAACTTGATGATTGTACAGCTTCTGAATCTTGGATTGAGGATATAGAACACATTCATTTGAATTTAATTGACATAAAATTAGGTGAAATTTGGCGAGATCCAGTAACGATTGAACCTCCCTTACTGATATTTCCTAGAGATACAATAACTATGGAGATGGCAGCAACATACAAGGGTACAGTAGTAGAAAATTTAACTAGCGAATGCCAAAAACTCTATGCCAATGTTGCTGGTAAACAATTTCAGTTGAATACGCCAGATTTCCCAAACTTCTCAGAGGCTATTGAACAAAGCATTCAAAATCCGAAAGGGTGGTGTTATCAGAATTTAAAGAATAAAGAAAAAGAGTTTGGGGAACCCAACCCAGATGCTACTTATCTTCGGATTACTTTAGGAGATAATCAGGGAGAATCACCAGGAATTCCTTATGTTCTGGAAATCTGGCCAAATGGACATTACTCTCCTATTCATAATCATGCTGGAGCAAATGCAGTGATCAAAGTGCTGCATGGCGAAATAACTGTACGATTGTTTGACACGTTATCCGTATTTCACACAACCCCGTTTAAGACAGTAACAATAAAAGAAGGAGATATCACATGGATTACTCCAAGGCTAAATCAGATACATCAATTGTATAATGAAAATTTGCATACTGTCTGTATCACAGTTCAGTGTTATCTCTATAATATAGAAGACAATTTTCATTATGAGTGCTTCGACTATATTGATAATGGGGAGAAAAAAATTGGGCATTTCTTACCGAACTCAGACATGGATTTTTTAGCTTTTAAGGAACAAATGAAAAAAGAATGGGGGAGTAGTAAATAAGCACCGATCATTATGTGTAGGAGTTTACACAACGATCAGACTTTTCCGACTCACGTGGGCGAAGTTTGGGAACCATGATGGAGACTCTAGATGCAGTTTTGAAACTTTGAAAGGAAGTGGTCAACAACACCCTGAATTATAAAGTAAGACTCACGGTAGACTTGCTTCTCTTCCATTTTCGCATTTGGCAGCAACCCTGTACCCACCCAAACTCTCAATTAGTGCGATCGCATTTCAGATAAAAGAAGATGATTACCACAAGGAGTAATATGGCAACAATCAGACTAATGCACGCTAAACTTCATCGTGTCACAGTGACCGATGCCAAGCGCGATTATGTGGGCAGTATCACCATTGACCAAGAATTGTTAGAGAAAGTCGGAATACTGCCCCTCGAAGAAGTGGAGATAGTCAACATCAGCAACGGCAACCGTTGGTCAACTTATGCTCTGCCAGGAGAGGCAGGAACGGGCTGCGTCTGTCCCAATGGCGGGGGAGCGCTTATGTGCCAGCCAGGAGACATCCTGATTATATTTTCTTACGAGTGGTGCGATCGCACTGATGTATTACGCACAGGGCATACAGCGCGGGTTATTGTTGCAGATGAGCAAAATCGCTGTAAAGAATTTTTCCACCAAACCTTAACCCCTTGCGACAACAAACTTTTATTCGACCCTTCGCAACCCCTTACAGTTAAGAGTGATAGTCAAAACGCTAGCCTTAATTTGATGAACTGCTTTGGACATAACATTGGGGAGTCCTAAAAAATAGAATTGGCAATTTTGAAATAGAAATAATCCAGGGTGCTTTAACGAATTTTTTAGCTCTAAGAGTTACTTAGTTTGATTAAATAAACGTTATCTCAACAAGGTAGAATCGAATATGTTTGAGACGCTCAACTCAGTTCTACAAGCTTATAAACTGAAATCAATAAAGGAAGCTGAGTATGAAATAGAATTAGATAAAAATAAACCCTGTATTGTTTTCTTTAGTTTGGTAGATGAAAGACTTACATTACTGCTGGCTGCAAGTAGAATTTTACCGGAAAGTGCTTTTATAGTAACTGAACCGACTTGGGTAAAAGTTATTCAAAAAGGGGATAAATCTGTATTATACATCCTTGAAGGGATTACCATGAATGAATTTGGTCAATGTTTTCACACCAAATTCAAAACTCCTCAGAGGATAACTTTTTTATGTAACTTCTGTACCGAAGCAGCTTTCAGCTTTTATGAACCAGCCCACCAAAAGAAGGCTCAAAAATTTCAGTTCTATGAAGAATTGACGGACTGCCCGATGTCAAGTGGTATAGAACTAGAAGAATATACTAATGACAAACTGCATACTAGCTTACTTGCTGCTGCAAGAAATATCAACGTACCCCAACTGATGGCTTTTGGCTTTTCTTTAGAAAAATATAGTCATCATTCCGTCACTCCAAAAGTTCAATTGATTTCCCTATCTAAAAATCTTTCTAATGATGAAATCCGAGAATATTTGACGGCATTTCCCGCTTATCAATTTGTGATTAAGCCTTCTGGAGTAAGGTGGATGGGAAGCCGACTATGCACTATTGAATCAAAAGATAATCTGGATAGGGCTGTTGAAAACTTTAAAAAATGTATAGATTCCCTCCAGGACAATGATTGTCTGTTTGTGGAGGAATTTATCGATTCAAGCATTACTGAGAATAGTAACCTGGGTGCGAGACTGAGGGTATTTGTAACCCGCCGCCCCAATAATGTGGTTGAAACATCTGGGATTATCTGCAATCTAGGTTATGTTGATAAACCCATCAATGGAGATACTTCCGAGAGTTTTTCAATCGACTATCTGTGTAACTTGCTTCAGTTGACGAATGAGGAGAAGAATCAGCTTGTTGAAAAAATTAACCGATTAGGTCAAGCGGTACTAGAGTCTATTATTGGCTACGAAACGCAATATTTAACCCATGTCACCAAACAAAACAAACAAACGGATTTCATTGGTTTAGATGTTTTTTTGAGGAATCACAATAATCAATTAGAACCGTTTCTAATTGAAGTCAACGATCACGATTGTATTGGTACCTTGCAGCAATACGAAGTGCAACATTTTCACAACAGAACTAACATCCTAGATAAATGGGTGGAAACGATGTTGTACCGTTCCTATCAATATATGCTAAAAGGCAAGAATATATTGATGATTGGAGGTGGAGGCTCCTCAAAGTTAAATGTTTTTGAATTTGCCAATCAAGTAGGTATCAATATTATTTTAGTTGATAGCAATTCCCAACATTCCGCTGCCAGTTACAGCAGCCATTTTTTCAATATTGACATTGACGACCATAGCAAAGATATTGAAAATGCCCTAGCAATTGTGGAAGTTGTCCGCAATCATTGCATCAGCGTGGACGGCGTAGTTACGTTTTGGGAAGATAATGTACCTTTGTCCTCTTTAGTAGCTAGCTTTTTAGGTAAACCAGCCAACGATTATCAAAGCGCAAGCATTGCTAAAAGCAAATTATTGACTCATAAAAAAATTCTAGCTGATGAGTATAGTAAACTAACTTGTGAATGTCGAGAATTTTCCAATGGCGTAGATTTTCGGGTCTTAAATAATGTAGCGGATGTCCAGAATATTCCACAACACTACTATCCTTTAGTAATTAAGTTAGATACTGGAAGTGCTTCCTTTGGTGTAGAGGTAATTCAAACAGAAGAAGAATTATTAGCTAAGTTTGAAGACTATAAAAGCTATATTCAAACCGCCACACAGTATGGTGCTGGGTTAAGTTTTAAGTATCAAATATTTGTCACGCCTTACCTGCAAGGGTCTGAACATGATGTTGACCTAATCATGTTTGATGGTGAGTTAGTAGCTGGTTATGTTACTGATAATGGACCCAC
>JBMDYE010000665.1:0-2913 GCA_048595135.1 Planktothrix sp.
GATCAACTTTTGCAATGATTGCACTAAAACTATGAGATGTCAAGTAAATTTCATTTAATGAAGGTTGAGATCACGGGTAGGGGCTTGTGTCCTATCCCGCCCTCTCAAGCACTGTTTAAAAACCAGTCTCTACGTCCTACCCCTACGAATTTTTTTTGAAGACGAGAACGTTGTTGTTTTCAAAGGTTAATTTGAAGTTGGGTTTTGTTTTCAGTTGGGTGGCGTATTGTTCGCCTAAATCTTTGGTATCCGGCCAAGGATGACGTAAATTTAATATAATATAATCAAATTCGGATAAATCGGATTCGGGGGCGGCTTGATTTAACAGTTTAATATTAGTCCGATGGGTGAAATGGGGTGCGAGTCGGTTATCGGTTAATACCCCACCATTTGTTTTAATTTGAGTAACGGCTTGTTGGGAGGCTTGCCAAGTATTTAATCGGGTAAAATATCCTAAAACTTGGGTATGGTCGCCCCACAACAGAAATACTAAACTTGACCATAAAATAATCTGTCGGGGAAGTTTAGGATTAGGAATGGTAAACAACCGAGATTGAGAAATTTCATCTTTATTATTAGGGAATGAAACAGAATTAGATTTAACTTTATTCCACAACCGCCAAAACTGATTTCCTAACCCTGGTTGTTGTTTGGCTAAGGTGGCTATCACCACTAAGAATAAAAATGGTAACACAGGTAAGGAATATTGATAAATTAAACTGCGTTGCATGGGGTCAACGGATAGAATATTTAATAATAAGGTGGGAATAGCCGGAACTAATAGAATAAATTGTCGAGGGTTTAACCACCAAATCACCGCAACCGCAACTTCTAATAGATAAACAAAGCTATCGAGGGAGACTATTTTTCCTAAGATTAACTGCGGTTTAAGAAAGGTATTCAGAATCACTCCTAAAACCGAATCTCCTAAATAGCTATAGCGAGAAACTCCGGCGGCTTCATTTCCGCTAAAATAAGGAATAATCAGTTGGGTGACAATTAAAAACCAAGCCACACCCAAAATAATCGCAGTGAGTCCATACCAACGGCGTTTTTCAAATAATAATAACCAAATTCCGATCGCAATTACCGTTAAGGCAAAAACCGCTTTACAGCTTAATATCCAAAAAATTGATAGTACAAACCAAAGGATCTTTTTTTCCTTTGCGGCTAAAATCGCTCCAAAAAACGCAGGAACTGCTAAAACATCGGGGTGAAAGTCAAATAAATTAATATTGAAAATTTCAGGATACAGTAAATAAGCCAGGGAAACCGCAACGGATAACGATTGATTTAATCCCCCTAAAACGGCTAAACGGTAAGTGAAGAGAACCCCAGAGGTTAAACAAGCAGATTGAACCAGAAATAACCAATAAACGGACGGATAAATTTTATATAATAAGGCTAGGGGGTAAATAGCGATCGCACCATGATCTCCTAAAAAATGAAACCCTAAAAATGAGGAAATGGGTTGCATTCCTTGGCTAATTAAGTATATAATTTGATCATAAATTCCTAAATCATAGGCAGTCGATTGAAACGCCGCATGACGAAAACTGCTATAAAGGAATAAAATAACGGTTGCTATCCCCGTTATTTTTAAGATAATTGGGGGAAAAAGCTGATTTGTCTCTGTCACCGTTGAAGCTTCGGAAGGGTTGGGGGACGTTTGCATTTTGTTCAGGACTCACAACGGAATTTAAGTCTACCTGAATTAGGAATCTTTTGAACAGCGAAAACCCTGAAATAAGTTTCAGGCTGTAGAGACGCGCCATGGCGCGTCTCTACTACACAGAAATAAATAGGATGAATGTCAGAAAAGGGGATCACACACCATATTATGGTTAACTAATATCAAATACTTCTTAAGAAAAAATGAAAGCAATCACCCTTTTAGGTTCTACAGGTTCTATTGGAACTCAAACCTTAGACATTGTGGCGGAATATCCTGAACAGTTCCGCATTGTCGGGTTAGCCGCCGGACGGAATATTCGCCTATTGGCCGAACAAATTCGCCAGTTTCGCCCCAGTATCGTCGCGATTTCCGATCCCCAACAGTTACCGGAGTTAAAAGAGGCGATCGCCGATATCCAACCTCAACCGATCTTAGTTGCCGGAGATGAAGGCATGGTGGAAGTTGCCCGCTATGGGGACTCGGAAGCGGTGGTGACGGGAATTGTCGGTTGTGCAGGGTTATTACCAACCATTGCCGCCATTGAAGCCGGAAAAGATATCGCTTTAGCGAATAAAGAAACTTTAATTGCTGGGGGGCCGGTTGTCAATCCCTTAATCGAAAAATATAAGGTAAAACTATTACCTGCGGACTCAGAACATTCCGCTATTTTTCAATGTTTACAAGGGGTTCCGAAAGGCGGTTTAAGACGAATTATTTTAACGGCTTCTGGGGGTGCCTTTCGAGATTGGCCAGTAGAAAAATTAGCAGAAGTTAAAGTGGCTGATGCCATTAAACATCCGAACTGGTCAATGGGTAAAAAAATCACCGTTGATTCGGCTACGATGATGAATAAAGGCTTAGAAGTGATTGAAGCCCATTATTTATTCGGATTAGATTATGATGACATTGAAATTGTTATTCATCCCCAGAGTATTATTCACTCGTTAATTGAGTTACAAGATACTTCGGTTTTAGCGCAATTAGGATGGCCGGATATGCGTTTACCGATACTGTATGCCATGTCTTGGCCCGAACGAATTTATACGAATTGGGAACGATTAGACCTCGTTAAAGCCGGAAATTTAACCTTTAAATCTCCCGATAATAAAAAATATCCTTGTATGTCTTTAGCTTATGCCGCCGGACGGGCTGGGGGTTCGATGCCTGCGGTTTTAAATGCGGCAAATGAACAAGCCGTTGCGTTGTTTTTAGATGAAAAAATAGAGTTTTTAGATATT
>JBMDYE010000666.1:0-2694 GCA_048595135.1 Planktothrix sp.
TAATTTGGGTTAATTTTATTTTAAATGATTAAGATGGGGATTGATGGGCAGAGCCCATCCTACGACGGTGCGTTAGTTATGTCATTGATATTGTGAGGTGTGAGTTGAGTTTAGAAATTATTGCTCATCGGGGTTTTTCGGTAATGGCTCCTGAAAATACGTTAGTTGCTTTCAGTGCGGCGTTGCAGGCGGGTGCAGATTCAATTGAGTTTGATTTACAAATCTCTGCTGATAGTGTTCCGGTGATTTTTCATGATGAAACCTTAGATCGAATTACAGGAACATCGGGTAAAATTCGAGAAAAAACCATTAATGAGTTAAAACAACTGAATGGGGGGGCTTGGTTTACAGAAGAGTTTGCAGGGGAAAGTATTCCAACTTTAGAAGATGCTGTTCTCGCGTTTAAGCTGGTGCAAAAATATCTATATTTTGATGTTAAACCTCATGCTGAATGGTCGGATTTAGAAATTGAGCAGTTAGGAAAATTGTTAGTTCGGGAAGATTTAGCTAAAAAATCGATTATTACTTCATTTAATGAAGATTTTTTAGACAAATTTCGTTCTAAGTTTCCTGAAATAACTTTAGGTTACTTTTTAACCAATTTTTCTGATTTTGAACAGCAGCTACAAAAAGCAGTAATTTCTGGAAACTCAATTTTAAGTGTTTATTATCCGGTGATTTTAAATCATCCTCAAGTTGTTGAAATCAGCCAAAAGCAAGGGGTTAATTTTGTCGTTTGGACAGTCGATAGTCGGGAAGATTGGCAAAAATTAGTGGATTTAGGAGTAAAACGGATTATCACCAATTCATTAATTGAGAAAACCGAATAAGATAACCCATTTTTCTTAGATTCCGGCTACAACTTCCCAGAAATGAAGTTTAAATAAATCCAGACTAATCGTAATTGACATTTGCTTTCCCCAAGTATAAACGTCAAAACTAATTAAGTTACGATCCGTTTCTAACGATAAATTTCCGAGTAACGCAACCCAATGACTTGGATAGGGAATAGCCGGAGGTTTATTTAACAGTAACGCTAAGTCATTAATTAATGCAAAAGCAACGCCACCGGATTTAACAAGTTGAGTGGCTTCCTCAAGAACCTGAATATCTCTCGATAAGTAAGCATTGAGATATTTAACTTTTTGATAGCCTAATATTTCCCGTATCCATCCCTTCATTTCCCAGGTTTTGGTCATTCCTGCCAAATTTCTAATTAATTCAGGGGCATTGGGTTCTACGGGAAAAATTAAGTTTTCTGATTCTCTCAAGGTGGATAAAATCATCCAATCCGCTTGAGACATTTTAAAATTTCCCTGACTATTTAATAAACGAGAAGAGGGATAAATCCACCGATTAGTTTGAGTATGAAATCCGCCAATCTGAAACAGATGACGACAAATTTCAACATAACGATCAGGTTGTTTTCTGATGAGTTCAAAGATAATACTAGCGGGGCCACAAAAGGGTTGGGATTGCTGATTGAGACTAAAAGGATTGGTAATTCGCGATCGCAATTCTTGAATAATTTGTTTTTTATCCAGTCCAACCCAAACCCCAGGAACATTTGAGTTTTCAAATTCAGCAATCAATTGTTCTGCGCGTATCAATAAATTAGAATCGCTCATGGAACCTTGGTATTAAAGAATAGCAGATCTATCCTTTACTTTCTCACCCCATCAGCCATTAACCGCTTAATTTTTAGTCAATGCTTCAGAAATATAATCTGCCGCTGCTTCAACTAAGGCGATCGCATTTTCATAAACCATTCGAGTCGGGCCTAAAATTCCGACACTTCCCACCGGAATCGAATCCCGCCGGTATTGTGCTGAAACCAAGGTGCAACTTTGAATCGGTTCTAAGGGATTTTCCGAACCAATGCGAACTGTTACTCGTTTTTTCTGTTCGGGTGCTTGGAAAATTAATGGCCACAATTGTGCTTGTTCTTCTTCTAAAAGATGAATTAAGGTTTTCACTTGTTGCAGTTGCGAAAATTCAGGAAGATGTAAAACCTCAGCAATTCCACTCATTAAAATTTGAGTTGATTCAAAGGTTTGACTGCGACGACTTAAATCTGTTAATAAAGTCGTTAAAAAGTCTGAATAACGCTGAAATTCTCGATCTAGTTCGCTACTGTCTAAGGTCGCGAGTTCTGAAATGGACTGTCCTTTTAATTGGGTATTTAAAAAGTTAGAAAGCAGTTGTAATTCCTGTTCTACCAATTCTTCATCTTCAGGTAACAAATTTTGTTCAATTACTGTACCATCAGACAGGGAATTACTCAGCGATAATTCCATGACGCTAGAGTAAGTTTGATAGGTATCCGTAACCACAACTAACATAATTTTTTTGGGTTCAAGCGGAACTAATTGCAAGTGTCGTAAGCGAGTGGTTGTGGTTTGTGGCAAAGTAACCAGGGTAATATAACCACTCAACGTTGACAAAATTTGAGCCGCGCCTCGTAACACGGCTTCTAAGCTCCAATTTGTCCAATTCAGTTGTTCCCGTAATAGTTGAATCGCCTCCTCCGCAATGGCTTCTGAAGGGGTGATCAGTTTATCCACATAAATACGGTAGCCGGAATCCGAGGGGACTCGTCCCGCAGAAGTATGGGGTTGGTATAGGAGTCCGGCTTTCTCCAAAACCCCCATTCCGTTGCGAATGGTGGCGGGACTAACTTTGAGGTTATATTCT
>JBMDYE010000667.1:0-1735 GCA_048595135.1 Planktothrix sp.
TTTAAAGCAAACGGATAAGGAAGAATCAGTTCTGAAGCAACGGACTCGGACGTGACTCGCCGCCAGGTTTCTCCCCACAGGAAGAAAGACTGATTCTCGGTAATACACCAACTTCCATGTAAAATTGCCATATTGATAAAATTGTGATTGGAAAAAGAGGTTAGGTTCTCCTACGTTAACCCAACCAATGAGAAAGGTCGGGAAAAATGGCTTTATTGTTAAACCGTCCACATCAAACCTTAAATAATTTTAGTTGAAATATACCTAAAAAATATGAAAGCTTCGGAAACCAAACTACAAAAAATCCTAGAAGGAACCCAACAATATCTCGTCCCCCTGTTTCAACGACCCTATAGCTGGGGACGTGAACAATGGGAGAATTTATGGGACGATCTAATAGATTTGACAGAACAGGAAACAATGACCCCTCATTTTATGGGTTCTATTGTCACGATGCAAACGGTTTCTGTCCCTGAAGGGGTATCTAAATATTTATTAATTGATGGACAACAACGACTCACAACCATTTTAATTTTATTAGCTGTTATTCGGGATCATGCTAAACTACAGCAAGAAATGAAGCTACTCGCAGACGAAATTAATGAGACTATTCTAATTAATCGTTTTAAACAAAATCTAGAAAAGTATAAACTCCAACCTACTCAGGCAGATCGTTGCAACTTTCATCACATTATTGATCAAGGCTTTCCTAACCCTGAGATATCTTTAATTAATGATTGCTATCGCTTTTTTGATAAAAAATTACGTCAGAAAGAAATCGAATTAAACTTAATTACAACAGTGATTATTAGTGGTCTTTCGTTAGTTAGTATTGTTTTAGATCCAGACGAAAATCCGTACTTAGTGTTTGAAAGTTTAAACGCGAAAGGAAAAGCTTTAAGCGAAGCGGATTTAATTAGAAACTACTTCTTCATGAAAATTCATGTGGAACAACAGGATAAAATTTATGCTCAGTATTGGGAACCCATGCAAGATGCTTTAGGCGGTAATTTGACGGAATTTATCCGTCATTATTTAATGAAAGAGGGTCGAGAAGTTAAAAAAAATCAAGTTTATTTAACATTAAAAAATAAAGTTAATGCTAAAAATGCTTTAGAATCTTTAGAAGATTTAACTAATTTTGCCGACTACTATAATAAGTTAATTGAACCCCAAAATGAAACTAACAAAGCTATTAGTAATTCTCTCATGCGACTCAAAATACTAGAATTAACTACAGTCTATCCGTTTTTACTAAATTGTTACGATGATTACAGCAAAGGTAAATTTACTGTTTATGAATTTTTAGAAATCTTAAAGATTCTAGAAAACTTTATTATTCGTCGTTTTGTCTGTAACCTTCCTACCAACTCCCTCAATAAACTGTTTCCTTCTTTATACAGCCAAATTAAACAAAAAATCGACAAAAACTTTATGGATGGGTTAAAAGAAATTCTTGCCCAGAAAAACTATCCCAATGATGATAAGTTTAAATTGATGTTAAAAGAAGTGGAACTATATGCGACCGGGGTTAAGGCAGCAAAAGCCAAACTAATTTTAGAATCGATAGAACAGTCATTTGCTCATAAAGAAGGGGTATTTTTCGATAATCTTTCAATCGAACACATTATGCCTCAAAAGCTCAATAAAGATTGGGAAAAATCTTTAGGCGAAGATTGGGAAACAACTCACCAACTGTTGCTGCATACCCTTGGCAACTTAACTCTAACAGGAT
>JBMDYE010000668.1:0-1864 GCA_048595135.1 Planktothrix sp.
TCCTTGATGTGTCTTGAGTTGAGGATATTTATGAATAATCGAAATTAGAACTGATTGAATAGCTTAGAAAAACTGGGATTAATTTTTGCCTAAAATTGACTGAACTAAATTACAACCTGGGAACCTTGATCTACTGTAAACTATTGCTTAATTAGTCACCTTATTGGTTTTTCATTCCTAAGCCATTGATCAAGATAATGATGGTCAAATTACCACCGAATAAAGGTCTGCTGGACTGGGAGTATCGTTCCATTTAGTGAGTGTTTAAATAGCAAAAATCATCAAGTTATAGAGATATTGAATGAAACGTCTCTACAACTTTATCCCACCGTTTTTTGAGCCTCTATTACTCAATACTTGTTGTCCCGCTTCTCAACTCTAAAAAGCTTACAACAATCCCACCCTTACTTGAGCATTCTTTATGAAGGTAGTCACTATTAGAAGGTGAAGCAAGCTTGCCATCGACCCTTTGGAAACCGAAATTAAATTTTTTGTCCTTACGAATACAGTATTTAAGCCCAGACCTTCCAGCGTCACTGCTCATATTTTCCCATATTGTTCCTCTATTAGCTGATATTGCATAAAATCCGTATGTTCGATTGGAATGATCTGCTAATACGGGGACAGGTCTGCATTCACCTGGTATCCACTTGAACCAACCTTTTGAATAATAAAGACTCGAAACACCACCACCCCAAGGTGCCGAGGTGCCCTGGCCGAGAAATGCAACGTATACTTCTTCTGAACTTTTATTACAAAAAGTTTGTCCGGTTCCAGCGTTTGAAGCTAATGGTATATAGGAGCTCATTAAAAAGGTAGGAATAGTCATTAAAGAGGCTATAAACAAAGACCTGAATTTCATTGTTTTAACTCCTAGGCAAATTTGCCGATTTTGTATGCTGTGATGAAACAAGGAGAAATAGACTTTCTGGCTTTCTGTTCTTAGACTAACTTCCTAACT
This sequence comes from Planktothrix sp., assembly GCA_048595135.1. Lineage (GTDB taxonomy): Bacteria > Cyanobacteriota > Cyanobacteriia > Cyanobacteriales > Microcoleaceae > JBMDYE01. Next base: position 962 of record JBMDYE010000668.1, read on the forward strand.
CGTTGATTGACGGTAAGAAAAGGTGATCACTTTTATGTAAAGAACTCTGAAGATAAACGAAGAACGGTTAAAAAGGTGATTAAAGGTGATAAGATTTAAAAGAAGTGAGAATGTGGGTGTAACAAATTATGCCAGAAATTACATCGGATGAGCTTGTTGCTCTTTTAACGCCTCTACTTCCATCCCAGCAGTTAAATTATACTCAAGAAGTGGTGTTGCGGGAGTGTTGGCAAGGCAAATCCTATCAACAAATTGCCCAAGCCTTCGGGTATGATACAGATTATATTAAAGGGGTCGGTTCTCAATTATGGCGATCGCTCTCTCAAAGCTTAGGGAAATCGGTTACTAAAGCGAACTTACATTCTGTTATCAATTCCTACGCCTATCAATCAAAACAAATCTCTAGTCAATCTGAGATTGCATCAAAACCATTAACGATCCCTGATTGTTCTTCCTGTGAAAAGAAAAGAATAGCGGAAAGATTAGCATCAGAAAAAATTAGAGATTATCCCAACGCTTATCATTTAACAGCAGCCATTGATGTCTCCTTTTTTTATGGCAGAAACAGTGAACTCTCAACTTTGCAACATTGGATTTTAGAAGAACATTGTCGCTTAATTGCAATTGTCGGGATGGCAGGAATTGGCAAAACGGCGTTATCCGTTAAACTGACCCATGAAATTAAACAACAGTTTGAAGCGGTTTTTTTCTATAACCTTAATACGGGTTTGTCTTGTGCTGAATTCCTAACAGAAATATTTGATGATTGTTTAATTAATATCCCTCCTTGGAAATCTTCTGAAAGAATTGAAGTCAACATTCTACGCTTGATTGAATATTTACAACACCATCGCTGTTTAATTATTCTTGATGGATTCGATGCAGTTTTTCAAGCTCAAATGT
>JBMDYE010000669.1:0-8844 GCA_048595135.1 Planktothrix sp.
ATTCTTAATTCTCCCCAATTCCGACTCCTTCATTATCCACTGGAATAGGTTGAAGTCTATTCTCGTTGGGGAGAAGGGGTTCTAATTTTTTAGTGCTGGGTTTGTTGCTAGTGGATTTAATCAAAGTAGAACTTGAGCTAACAATTCCCCCCGATACGATAATTTTAAAGGCATCTTCGACGGATAGTGACAAATTAACGAGTTCATCTTCAGGAACAACAGCATACCACCCACTCGTCGGATTAGGGGTCGTGGGGATAAAGACGCTGACCATTTCTTCAGAAAATTCTGATTGAATATCACTATTAACCGTACCAGTGACAAAGGCGAGCGCCCAAATCCCTCGACGAGGATACTCGACTAAAACCACGCGACGGAACTTGTCGTTTGAGTCTCGGAGTAAGGTTTCTAGGAGTTGTTTCAGGGTTTTATAAACTGAACCTGCTAAAGGAATCGCTTGTAAAATTCTTTCACTAATACCCAGTAACCATTGTCCCGCAATATTACGGGCCATTAAACCGATAAACAAAATGCCTAGTAAGGGGACAGCCAGCCCAACCAACACATTGAGCAGGTTGACAAGGATGGGGTGAAGGCCATCAAAGGGGTTAATCTGCTTGGGAATGCGCGTTAGAAACTCGATAACGGAACTGGAAATGGTAATGGTTAACCAGATAGTGGTCGCCAAGGGAATGACCACCAACAGACCTGCAATTAAGTCGTTTTTTAAATCCTGCTTAAAACGTTGCAACACAGAGCGTCAACTCTCCTCTTCTCTAACTGGCTGATTAATCCCCATCCTTTGTTTCTCCACTCTGAAAATCAGTCCGGTGCTGCCAGACTTGGGGAAGTCTCAGGGAACCGAGTTTACTGTTTTGGTCGGAATGGGAAGCCGGACAGACGCAAACGATTTGTTCTGTACTCGGATTGGGTCTTTCACCTTCTTATTGTTAACGATTGTTAAGAACCGTTGCAAGTAGAAGCGTCCCTACTTCTATCCGTACCAGGAGGGCGGGTTTACACTATAGCAGGAGCCAGAAGCCAGAACTGTCTTGACAACTGCCAGAAATTAATAGAATTTAGAATGAATTTATCCATTATGTCAGTAATTTGTATATTGTGACACAAAAATCAGAAGCTTTTAACAGTCCTGGGTCAGAAAGAGCAGAGGCATCAGCGGTAGAGGATTAATTCTTAATTGTTAATTTTTTGCTTCTTTAATACTCAGGAGGTTGTCATATTAGAGCCCTACTTTTGTTATATTTAGAATTAAGGGTAAGCGATTAAGAGCAAGTGGAATTAGACTTGACGAAAATCTAAAGGACTGCTTTACTGAGTAGAAACGATAGTCAAAACCGAGTCAGCAGTATCTCCTAAACTTAGTCAACCGGGTTTAGTTCCCCATTCCGATTCATGAATGACTCGGAAGTGGTGCCAGGAAATTGATGTAACGTGCTATTAGTGCCTTTCAAGATAATAACAAGTAACCAGACCGATCAATAATCTTAATCAAGTGGCTGGTTTTCCTAAATCGATTAAAAAATCTAATATCCCTTGAAAATATTGCCACTTTCTGTTCCGAAAGTTATCCTGGGTTTAAAAGCATCGGTGAATTGGGAGTCTAATGGTTAATTCAATCCAAGAACAATCTATGAGCGGAGTTCAGCCAACTGTCGCTTACTTAAAAACGCATTCCCTTTCTACTCAGCTTAGGACAAGTCCAGAACTGATCTACCAATACTTTTTAAACCTTGTTAAAACAGGTACCCCTGAACAGGGACTAGATGCTTTTGAACAGCTTTTCTTTCATTCACGCTGTCCGGGTCAGCCTGAAGTTGAAGTGGCTTTAGAAGATATTTTAAGTTTAGAACAAGGGGAACTGCAATTTCGAGGATTGATTAAACGATGTTGCTACATTTTAATTAATAATTTTTTAATCAATCGGCAGCAGAAGTATATTAAAAAACTGATTCAAAAAATTCAAGATTATCCGGTACAAGAGCAAACTTTTTTATCGGATCAAAAGTGTTTATTGAGTATTTGGGTTAGTAACTTTATTGAGAGTGAAGATTACGGCGAACTGATCCAATGCACTTCATCGGGGTCTAAAAATTGGAGTAGTCGTTATCAATCATATTTATTAATTTCTCAATACGCCAATCCCCGCAATTCCAGAGAACAAAAAGAAGCGGCGCGTCATCTAGCGCAACAATTAAAAGATCAATATAAATTTAATTTAGCATTGTATATTGCTCGGTCTGAATCTCCCGCCGGTCGGGAACGAATCCCTCCGAATCCGACTCAACTAGGAGATGAAGTTATTAAGCTGATTAAACACACGATTTCTACTCAGCGGGTTTTTAATTATGCTAATCAAGCTAATTTATTTTTAAATAATACCAAAAATTTTACTTATCAGACATTTAAATATTGCTTACCACAATATTTAATCTATAATTTTGGGGATCAATATCCCGCCAATATTATTAAGGAAAAACTAGAAGAAAAATTAGATTTTCTTTATGTGAATCAGGATGAAAATCCGGTGACAAAAGCGTTAATTATCAGAACCTGTAATCGGTTAATTGAGTATTTACTGATTGAACAAGGTAAACAACCTGGATTTTTGTTTAACTTAATGCTTCGGCAAGGACATCAACTGACCTTAGTGATACTGCTGCTCAAGTTAGTTTTAATTGCCAGTTATTGCCGAACTTATTTAGAAACTTGTATTGCCAATTTAATTCAATTTTATCAAGATCATGAGGAAGAACAGTGTCAAGGATTTATTCATTTTATCGAAGTTTTTAATTTAGTGTTTACTCTTTTTACAGAGAATGTTCAATATTGTTTAGTCAAAGTGAAAGATTTTGAATCGTCAGAGAAAACCGAAGAAGAATTAGAAACCTATCGTTTATTCTGTCAGTTCAAAGGCCCTGATCTTCGCAATACCAATTTAAAACAAGTTCATTTAAAAGGGAATGACTTACGCGGTGCAGATTTAAGGGATACGGATTTACAATCCGTTAAGTTTACGCAAGTGGATTTAAGTTTAGCTAAACTAACTCGCGCGAATTTAAGTCATGGAATTTTGCGCGAAACAAAATTTTTTATTGCTAATCTTAATTATGCTAATTTAACCGATGCTAACTTAATTAAAGCGGATTTTAGGCGTGCAGAACTTCGGCAAACTAACTTAACCTGTACCAACTTAACTGAGGCAAAATTTAATCGTGCTGATTTGAAAGGGGCAATTTTAAATCGAGCCAATTTAACATCAGCGGATTTTGAAAATGCTGATTTAAGGGAAGCAAATTTATCTTATTCCCACGTGCAGAATGCTAATTTTATCAATGCGAATTTGGAAGAAGCTAATTTAACTTATACAAATCTATGTGATACCAATTTAAAGAATGTTAATTTTAAAAATGCTAATCTTGAAGGGGCGGATTTACGAGGGGCTGATTTAACCGGGGTAAATCTTGAATATGCGAACCTCAAAGGGGCAATTTTAGATCGAGCGAATTTAACGAATGCCAACCTCACAGGTGCAATTCTAACAAATGCCAGTCTGACTTCGACTTGCTTCGATCAGGCAAATTTAAGTGATACAGTTTTGGTTTCTGTTAATCTGCGAGATGCCAGTTTAAAATATAGTAATCTTAGGGATTCTAACTTAACGGAAGCAGATTTAACCCGTGCTAATTTAATCGGCTGTGATTTGAGTTATGCGAAATTAAAAAATGCGATCGTTCGTCATACTGAACTGAAAGACGCGATTTTAGTTTATACGGATTTACGAGGCGCAAATTTATTTAGGAGTAATATCACCCAAGCCCAACTAACGGGAATTAAGATGGGTAATAATACGGGTTTATCGGATCGCACTCGAATGTTTTTAGGGGCAGAAGAAATCAGTTAAACTCAACATTCAAACTTAAAATTTGATAAAATAGACGCGAAATTGTGCGCGCTCCAAACGGGATACGCGCCTCGCGTCTGAATCTTTAACTCAGCAGCAACTAGATCAGTTTAACCGCACGGAGGGTAAACCAAATGGCGGCGGCGGCACCAAGAGCAACTGCATAAATTATGAAATAAGCGATCGCACCATCAACAGTCAGCATGGTTAGGACTCCATAAACATTACTCTCTATTGAATCATGAGTTGGATCAAAGGAGGCAGGAGGCAGCTATGCTGGAGGCTGGAGGCAAGAGGCAAGAGGCAAGAGGCAAGAGGAAGAAGGAAGAAGGAAGAAGGAAGAAAAAATAGTTTGCTTGTCCCCTTGTCCCCCCTTCCCCTTGTCCCCTTGTCCCCTTGTCCTCTTAGCTGCTATACAATGGCTTACCGGAAATTTTGGGTTGAAAGCCCCGTCGTTCTACGACGGCTTTTTATTCCCAATTATTTTATAATTAATCAAGAGGTTTAAAAACAAAAATAGATGAAAGCTAGGTATCGATATAGATGCAACCCAACCCCTTCCCAAAAATTGGCATTAGCCAAATTATTTGGGTGTGTGCGTGTGGTGTGGAACGATAGTCTAGCTTTTTGCATTTCTGAGTACAAAGGAGGGAAAAAGAAACCGAAGAATGTTGAACTTCAAAAACAATTTATCACTCAATCTAAGAACTTAGAGGAACGTTCATGGTTGTCTGAAGTGTCAGTAGTTCCTCTACAACAATCCCTGAATGATTTAGAACAAGCCTACTCAAACTTCTTCTCATCCGGCAACGGAAAAAGAAAAGGTCAGCGAGTTAAACCTCCTAAATTCAAGAAGCGAAAATCCAAACAATCTGCAAGATTCACAAAAACTGGGTTTTCAATTAAAGGGGAGAAGGTTTATCTCGCTAAGGTAGGGAATCTTGAAGTAGTATGGTCAAGGGAACTCCCTTCTGATCCGAGTTCGGTCACTATCATTAAGGACAGTGCTGATAGATATTTCCTGAGTTTTGTAGTTGAAATTCAACCTGAAATCTTACCCAAATCTGATAATTCAGTCGGGATTGATCTCGGAATTTCAACTTTTGCAACCTTGAGTAATGGACAAAAAATAGAAGCTCCTAAACCTCTTAAAAAGAGGATTCAGAAGCTTCGCAAATTTTCTAAAAAATTATCTCGAAAAGTTAAGGGGTCAAAGCGTCGTGAAAATGCCAGAAAACGATTAGGTAAACTTCACGCTAAAATTTCTGATCTCCGTACCGATTTCCTGCATAAGTTGTCTACTCAGATTATTCGTGAAAATCAAACGATTGTTCTGGAAGATCTCAATGTTTCAGGAATGATTAAAAACCGGAAATTATCAAGAGCTATCTCGGATTTAGGGTGGAGGACATTTAGAACTTTCCTTGAAGCTAAATCTGAAAAGTATGGTAGAGATTTTCGGGTTATTGATAGATGGGAACCGACAAGTCAAAAGTGTTCCTGTTGCGGTTTTAAAATCGGAAAATTAGACCTCTCAATTCGAGAGTGGACTTGTTTAAATTGTGGTAAATCCCATGACCGAGATAGAAACGCTGCAACAAATATTGTAGTCGCCGGAGGGCTTTCGGAGACTAGAAACGGACGTGGAGAGAAGGTCAGACTTTCTGCGAAGAAAGCACGTCTCACTGAAGCGTCAACCCGTCCAGAGTTTCAACAATTGTCAATCTTTGATTTGTTGAAATAGATGGAATCCCCGCGCATTCACGCCGGGGCGGATGTCAAAATGCTTAGGGGTTAGTTAACGAGGGGAAAAATGGAGTCTATTATCCGAGTCAATTTAGGAACGTTATCTTATGATATTGCGATCGCATCGGGAAATTTGGATCGCTTAGGGGAATTTATGACCCCGCTAAAATTAGGAAAAAAAGTTTTATTAGTCTCGAACCCTGAGATTTTTAACTATTATGGGGAACGGGCGATCGCATCGTTAGAAAAAGCAGGTTTTGATGTCGCTTCTTGTACGCTTCCGGCGGGAGAAGAATATAAAACCCCGGAAACCTTACAAACGATTTATGATTTTGCCATCAAACACCGTTTAGAGCGTTCCTCCACAATGGTTGCGTTAGGGGGTGGCATTATTGGCGATATGACTGGGTTTGCGGCGGCGACTTGGTTACGGGGTATTAATGTGGTGCAGGTTCCCACGTCTTTATTAGCAATGGTGGATGCTTCTATTGGGGGGAAAACAGGAGTTAATCATCCCCAAGGAAAGAATTTAATCGGCGCCTTTCATCAACCGAAACTAGTGTTAATTGATCCTGATGTTTTGCAAACTTTACCAGAACGAGAATTTCGGGCGGGAATGGCAGAAGTGATTAAATATGGAGTGATTTGGGATGCAGAATTATTTGAAAAATTAGAACAATGCGATCGCTTAGATCAAATTCAATCTTTATCACCCGGATTATTATCGGAAATTTTAATTCGTTCCTGTCAAAGTAAGGCGGATGTTGTCGGTCAAGATGAAAAAGAATCGGGATTAAGAGCGATCTTAAATTATGGTCATACCATTGGTCATGCGGTTGAAAGTTTAACGGGTTATACGGTGGTTTTACACGGGGAAGCCGTTGGAATTGGGATGGTTGCAGCGAGTAAAATTGCAGTTCAATTAGGGTTATGGGATGAAATGAGTGATCAACGGCAATTAGAACTCATTAAAAAAGCAGCATTACCTGTTACTTTACCATCAGGATTAAATTTAGAAGAAATTGTCGATAGTTTGCAAACGGATAAAAAAGTTAAAGATGGAAAAGTGCGATTTGTGTTACCGAAACGGATCGGAGAAGCGATCGTTACTGATCAAGTTTCTTCGGATATTGTTTATCAAGTGTTAACGGGTTTGTAGTAGCGCTTGACCTCTCCCCCTAACCGCCTCTCCTGCAAGGAGAGGGGGAATTATTCTTATGATTATATCAACATAAAAAAATCTTGATTACTGCCCTGACCTCTCCCCCGAACCCCCTCTCCTGCAAGGCGAGGGGGAATCATTCTTATTATTATATCAACATAAAAAAGATTGATTACCCCCCCTTCCCTTGCAGGGAAGGGGGGCAGGGGGGTTAGGTCTTTATTTGTATAATTAGTAACATAACCCTAACTAAAATCATCAATCAGATTGACAAGTTTTTGCTTACTGAGTATCATAAGACACGTACCAGTTACATTCCTTAACAAAAACACCAGACTATGTTAAACAAGCAAAAATTGGTTAAACATCTGATGAAAGGTGGCATTAAAGTCGGATTGACGGCTGCTGGGGGTCTGATCGGGGGGGCAGCAGGGGGAGCCGCTGGATTTGCTCTCGCTGAGGCGTTATCTGGTGTTGCCAATGGGGTTGTAGATACTGCTAGTGAAATGATTGCTGAAAACGCTGGTAAAGTTATTGTTGGGGCTGTGTCTGCCTTCCTCACTGAGGAAATCATTGAACAAATTATTGCAAACGAAACAATGAAGACTGTTGCTTCAAATAGCAAATACGATACTTTTTAAACAACAGAAAACATAACCCCCAAAAGGGCGGGAAAACCCCGCCCCTACCAGAAGATTTTAGTTAAGATTTGCCATTCCCATTCCCATTTCCATTCCCATTCCCATTTCCATTGCTACTGGTTTTAGCTAAAATGCGTTCCGTTAATTTATCAGGAACTTCTTGGAGATGATCAAATCGCCAATTGAAATAACCAACGCCTAACGTGAGCGATCGCAATTCTCCAATTAAATCTTGCATTTCCGCTTCAGGAATATAAGCCGAAACTTTATCCCATCCTTTCCAGTCGGACATTCCTTCATAACCTAAAATTTGCCCCCGACGTCCGGTAATTAACTGGAATAATTGCGAAGTAAATTCACTCGGCGCACAAATTTCAACAGAGGTAATGGGTTCTAATAAAATCGGTTCGCATTTTTCCATTCCCGCCTGCATTGCTAACCGTGCGGCTTGCTTAAAGGCTTGTTCAGAACTATCCACTGAATGATAGGAACCATTGGTTAACGTTACCGCCACATCCACCACGGGAAATCCTAACGGCCCATGTTCCAAATATTCACGAACCCCAATTTCAACACCAGGAATATATTGGCGAGGAACCACACCCCCGACAATGGTTTCATCAAAGTTAAATCCTTCGCCTCGCGGTTGCGGTTTAATCTCTAAATACACATCGCCAAACTGTCCATGACCGCCACTTTGATGTTTATAACGTCCATGAGCATTGGTATTTTTACGAATGGTTTCTTTATACGCAACTCGTGGCAAATGAGTAACCATTGGTAAGTTATATTTGCGACGTAACCGATCTAACGTCACTTGCAAATGAATTTGTCCTTGACCCCATAAAATAATCTCATGAGTATCGCCATGTTGTTCCCATTTCAACGCAGGATCTTCATCTAAAATTTTCGCTAAAGCGGAACTAATTTTCACCTCATCTTTGCGATTTTCCGCTGCAATGGCAAAAGCATAAACGGGAGGTAAAACGGTGGCTTTCGGTAAAGGAGATTTCAGTTGAGTGGGGTCTGGGGTTAAGGTATCTCCGGTGACAATGCCTTCCATCCGCGCCAACGCCACAATATCCCCAGTTTTTGCCGTTTGGACGCTTTGGGTTTGTTGTCCCATCATCCGATACAGTCCCCCCGGTCGCACCCCATTCAACACCATGCCTTCGTTGGGTTCGCCTTGCCATACCCGCACCAGAGAGAGCTTCCCGCCTTGGGGGGTGTAGAAGGTTTTTAACACTTGGGCAATGGGGACTCCTTGGGCGGAGGTTAACCCCCGACGTTCTGCGGTGACTGCGGGTTCTGGTGCTTCCCGAACTAAGGCATCTAATAAGGCGCGAACTCCGTGATCTTGTTCAGCTACCCCA
>JBMDYE010000670.1:0-2393 GCA_048595135.1 Planktothrix sp.
TAAAAGGGGAAATTATACTCCTCATCCATCCAAAACGAACTGTTATGGATGCTCTTATGCTGCAATTTGTACATTTTCAATGACTAAATATTAAGAAAAAATTTATAAATTTATTAATTCTTTCTTAAGAAAATTTTGTTAAAAAATGTCATCTTAATCCTGATCCAAAACTTGCTCTCTGTAAAAGGCAGTAATAAGTTTCAGAACTTAAAACGCTCAAAATAAACTTTAATTAATCCGCTTTTATAACTCTTTTTTAGTTGAAAGAGGGTTTTAAACTGCTGAAAAAAAGTTTTTTGAGCTTTGCCGACTTGAATTCATCATCAGGATCTCACGAATGCTGAAACGATTCCTTCTCAAACTTAGGCAACTTTGGAATTATTATTTACTTTCTATTACTTAGGTTGTTCTTATGACTCTACCGATTCAAAATCCGACTGAACCTGCTAATGTCGAACCTAATCCCAATGTTAACGATGGGGGATTAATTGTAACAGGTTTTCTCGATGTACCTAACCGCTTAAATGGTTCCAGTGGTAGTGATGTAATACAACTTGGAAACAGTAATGATCAAACTGATGGAGGAGAGGGAGATGATATTCTCTTTGGTTTCCAAGGAGAAGATCTTCTGAGGGGGGGTGAAGGAAGTGACACAATGTACGGTGGTCAAGGCAATGATACGGTAGCAAGTGGCCCAGGAAATGATTATGTTATTGGTGATATTGGAGATGATATTTTATTTGGAAATCAGGGAAATGACAGTATTCTTGGGGGAAGCGGAAAGGATACTGTTTATGCAGGAAAAGATAATGACACAATAGAAGGAAGCGCAGGAGAAGACTTGCTATTTGGAGATAGTGGAGATGACATAATATTCGGTGGACTTGATAATGATATCTTGTTTGGAGGTCAAGGAAGTGACAGCCTATTCGGAGGAGAAGGAGATGATACTTTCTATGGCGGTAAAGGCAGTGACAGCCTGGTAGGACAAGAAGGCAAAGACCTTCTTTCTGGTGATAAAGGCAATGATATCTTAACTGGTGGTACAGGGGAAGATATCTTTAGTTTTGTATACACTGGAACTCCAATTCCCAATACAATTACAGAAGCATTTGGATTAGATACGCTGACCGATTTTAACGTTACAGAAGACAAAATTGTTCTCGATGCTAATTTATTTAATGCTGTAGGATCGGCAGGTTCTCTCCCCACTGGAGAACTCGCTATTGTTGCTAATTTTAATCCGAATGATCCTTTAACCGCAGGAAATGCGAACCTTGTTTATGACAATGTAACTGGAACATTGTACTACCTTGATCAACAAGGTCAAGCCACACCTGTTATTCAAATGGGTGCGAATCTGAACTTGAGTGATGATAATTTCCGCTTAATTTAAGTTTCTTTTTTTAGGAATAGAATCCCCTTTTGTGCTGTTTGAAAAGATTATGCTCAGAACTGTTGCTCTTACTAATTCCCATTCATCACGCCTTCCTAGTTTATTACCCAATTCTCAAGAAATTGCTGAAAGTAAATCGTCCCAAATCAACTTCGATCAAGCAATTACTTACTATAATCAAGGGGTTACTCTGCAACAACAAGGTCAACAATTAGCAGCCGTTGAACAATATCAAAAAGCGATCGCACTTGATCCTAATCTGATTAATGCTTATAGTAATTTAGGGTGTCTTTGGGTTACTCTGGATCAATTTGAGCAAGCCATCTCAGTTTTTCAACAAGCCTTAACCCGTTTTCCAAATCAAGCTAAACTTTATCATAACTTAGCCCAGGCTTATTTTAAACAAGGCAACCTGGATGCTGCCATTGCTAATTATTTGCAAGCAATTCGACGGCAACCCGATTTAATTGAAACTTATTTGAATCTGGGAAAAGCGTTTAAAAAACAAGGTTTACCCAAAGTTGCTATTCAATATTTTAAACAAATTATTGACTTTGATCCTGACTCAATTTTAGCCCAGAGTGAATGTGCAGCTTCCCTATTGGAACAAAATCAGCTTTCAGAAGCGATGATTTATTTCCAAAAAATTATTGAATTAGAACAAATTTTTATTAAAGCTTATTGTCAAACCGTCGCCCAGTTAAAAGAAACTAATGAACTTGATCAAGCCAGAATTGCCTGCGGTCAATTTCTCGAAGCGCTACAGCAGGATATTCACACTCCAGACGTTTATCGCTATTTTGCTCAAACCCATTTTCATCTCGGAAATAGTCTAGCTGCTTATCGAAATTATGCTCAAGCCGAATATTATTATCAAAAAGCCATTCAAGCTAATCCAAATTTGATTGATGCTTATCTACAATTGGGTAACTGTTTAGTCGAGCAGAAACAGTTTAGTAAAGCCGCAATTTATTATCATAAAGCTTTGGGACTTAAC
>JBMDYE010000671.1:0-2385 GCA_048595135.1 Planktothrix sp.
AATTTCGTCTTTCAGAATTTTATTAAAGTCTTTATTAACCCTAACCATCCCCTGACTATATTTATCGACGATTTACAATGGGCAGATGGAGCCTCTTTAAAGTTAATTGAATTGTTAATAGCTGGTAATAATCCAGGTTTATTTTTAATTGGAGCCTATCGAGATAACGAAGTTTTCCCGGCTCATCCCTTAAGCTTAACCATTGAAAAACTGATTAAAAATAAAATTATCTTTAATCAAATTTCTCTATCTTCTTTAGATTTATCTAGCGTCACACAATTAATTTCAGATACAATAAACGCCAAGGAAGAAGAAGTTAAATCTCTAGCAGAATTAGTCTTCCAAAAAACAGGGGGAAATCCTTTCTTTATGAATGAGTTTATCAATGCTCTTTATGTAGAAGGGCTGTTAAACTTCGATCTGATTTCTCGAAAATGGCAATGGGATATTCAAGAAATAAAAGAAAAAGATTTTACAGATAATGTCGTTGATTTAATGGGATTAAAAATAAAAAAAATACCAGATAATACACAAGAAATACTTAAAATTTCAGCTTGTATTGGCAACCAATTTCAACTACAAACCCTAGCCTCAATTTGTCAAAAACCCTTGCGAGAGATAACAGAAAGCTTACACATAGCCATTGCAGAAAATCTAGTTCTGCCCTTACATAATATGGGGGATTTAGAATTAGCCATAGCCGGAAAATTACCCCATGGTCAATCCCTAGAATATAAGTTTATTCACGACAAAATTCAACAAGCGGTTTATTCCTTAATTTCTGAACCCGATAAACCGCTTTTGCATCGAAAAATCGGGCAAATGCTATTGCAAACTAGACCTGCTAATCAGCGAGAAGAAAAAATATTTGACATTGTGAATCAACTTAATTTTGCTTATGAATTCCTCTTTAATCAACAAGAGAAAGATGAATTAGCTCAGTTAAATCTTATGGCGGCTCAAAAAGCGAAAGCATCAGTAGCTTATCAAGCTGCTTTTAACTATTTGCAAATTGGACTAAATTTGCTGGAAGAAAATTCTTGGTTAATAGAATATAATCTGACTATAAAACTGCATCAAACAGCCGTTGAAGTAGCTTACCTGTTAGGAAATTTTGAGCAAATGGAAATTCTAGCTAAGATTGTGTTAGAAAATGCTAAAACAGTCTTAGATAAAGTCAAAGTTTATGAATTAAAAATAGAATTCTGTATTATCCAAAATCATTTAAAGGAAGGACTTGATCTAGGACTAGAAATTCTAAAATTATTAGGAATCAATTTACTCGAATCCTCTAATCAATTATCTGCCCCAGTGGAAACAAACAACTTAATTAACCTTCCGAGAATGACGAATCCTGAAGCCTTAGCAGCCATGTCTATTTTGGGAAAAATACTCGCAATTGGTTATACAGGGATTCCTGAATTCTTAATGCCTATTGTCCTAACACAGATTAATTTATCACTTCAATATGGGAATGCGCCTCAATCCAGTTTTGTTTATGCAAGCTACGGAGTCATTTTATGTACAAATTTACAAGATATTGAAACTGGATATCAATATGGTAAATTAGGTTTAACATTAATAGAAAAATTAGATATTAAAAATTTAAAGGCAGAAGTCTTAGATACCTTTGGCAATCATATCGTTCATTGGAAAGAGCCTCTAAAGGAAAGTTTATCAATTTTAAAACAGGGTTATTATAGTGCTTTTGAAATTGGAAATATAGAATTTATTGGTTATTGTGCCTTTGATTATTGTTTTAATTCGTTCTCAGTCGGATGTGAATTAATGGAATTAAAACGAGAATTTACAAATTATCATGAAATCCTCAGCAAAATCAAAAATAATAGCTGTTTAACTTGGTTATCAATGTATTTACAAATTGTTCTTAACTTATTAGATGAGAGTGAAGATCATATTAAAATAATTGGACAATTTTATAACGAAGAACACTGTCTTCCCCGTCAAATCGAATTAACTGATAGACAAGGAATTTTCTTGCTTTATCTCAACAAGTTGATCTTATGCTATTTATTTATAAAACCGAACCAAGCTGTTAATAATGCCATCCTTGCAGAACCCTATATAGATGGCGTACCAGGAATGGCAGCCATCCCTATATTTTATTTTTATGATGCTCTTGCCCATTTAAACCTCTTCAAAGATTCTTCAAATTTGGAAAAAGAAAATATCCTTAAACGAGTGAATAGAAATCAAGAAAAAATGCAGATATGGGCAGATCATGCTCCGATGAATTATTTGCATAAATTTTATTTGGTTGAAGCAGAAAAAACACGAGTTTTGGGACAAGCCCTGGAAGCAATGGACTATTATGATCGGGCTATTTCTCTTGCTAAAGAACACGAATATATTAATGAAGCTGCC